>JAWWPM010000593.1:0-6078 GCA_033854915.1 Nocardioidaceae bacterium | reverse complement strand
CTGGCGGGGCTCCGCAGCGAGTAGCTCTGCGGGACCGCACGATCGGATCGTCCCGGCGGCGGCTGGCTCGACCGGGTCGACCCAGCGATCTGAGAGTCCCGGGTCGCGGGTATGAGGAATCTGCCCGATGTCGAAACGTCGTCTTAGCAGCAGCGTGGGGGTTCGTCAGGGCCGGAGACTCCGGCCCCCGGACCGGAGGAACACCATGAGCACCGCATCGATCACCCATCGCCCGATCTCGTTCGCCGCTGCCGGCGCCGCTGTGGCCGCACTGGCCGCGATCGGTGTCGTCATCGTGTCGCAGGACGGCACGACCACCACCCCGTCGCCGTCGGGCTTCGCGCATCCGTCGGTCCAGACGCACCAGACCCATCACTTCCACCCGACCACAAGTGGTGGCCGGACCTTGGTGGGCCTGCCCTGAACGTGGCCGCTCGCGTCCGCTCGGGTGCGGACGTGGCCGGCTCACCGGTCGCTGCGGGCCGCCCGCCACTCGTCGGCGAGAACGGCGTAGACGACACCGTCGACCCACCCGTGGTCGCGGTGCAGGGAGTCGCGGACGCCGTGGTTCTCCCGGCGCATGCCGAGCCGCTCCATGATCCGCAGCGACGGAGTGTTGTCGGCGAAGGCGGCGGCGCTGAGCCGGCGCAGGCCGAGGTCCTCGATGCAGATCCGGACCAGCTCGGCGGCGCCCTCCGTGACGTAGCCGTGGCCCTGGTGGGCGGGTGAGAGGCACCAGCCGATCTCGGCCTCCTCGCCGGCCCGGTCGGCGACGTCCTCCTGCGCCCAGGCGTCGGTGACGTGGAGGTAGAGGTCGCCGATCATGACGCCGTCCAGCTCCATCACGAGCGTGCGTGCGAGCACGTCGTGCTGACCGGCGCGCAGCACGAACTCGGCGTACGACGTGGGCCGGCCCGGCATCCACTCGGCGACCTCGGGCAGCGTACGGATCTCGAAGACCGCCAGCAGGTCGGCGCTCGTGGCCGGCCGGATCACCAGGCGTGCGGTGTGCACCGGCCAGGCCACCCGGTCGAGGACCGCCGCGGTCATGCCGGCTCTCCGGCGTCGACCTGGTGAGCGACGCCGGGCCACTCGTCGGCGAGCATCGCGTACTTGGTGCTGTCCACCCACCGGCCGCTGCGATGCAGCGTGGTCCGGACGCCGAGGGTCTCGCGGCGCATCCCGAGACGTTCCATGATCCGCAGTGAGGCGGCGTTGTCGGCGAACGCACCGGCGGTGAGCCGTCGCAGACCGAGGTCCTGGAAGCAGATCCGCACCAGCTCCGCGGCCGCCTCGGTGGCGTAGCCGTGCCCCTGCTGGGCGGGGTCGAGGCCCCAGCCGATCTCGGCCTCGCAGTCGCGGGCGTCGTCCGCGACCTCGCTCTGGGCCCAGCCGGACGTGATGTGGAGGTACAGCTCCCCGATGATCACCGAGTCCCGTTCGACGACCAGCGTGCGAGGCAGCAGGCCATGCCGCCCCATCCGCAGGAGGTAGTCCGCCTGGGTGCCGGCGCAGGTCGGCAGCCAGGCCGCCACCTCGGGGAGGTTCTGGATCCGGCCGAGGGCCTCGAGGTCGTCGACGGTCGCGGGGCGGATCGCCAGACGTTCGGTGCGGACGGGCCAGGAGATCTGGTCGAGGGTCACAGCGGCCACCCTCGCGGGCCGCCCGGGTGGAGGTCAACGCCATTTCCGTGGCCACTCTGGACGGGGTGCGGAGCCCCGGTCAACCGAGAACTACCCTTCTCGGGTGAAGACGTTCGAGCAGCTGTGGGCCGAGCTCGCCGACAAGGCCGAGCGGCGCCCCGAGGGCTCGGGCACCGTGCTGGAGCTGGACGCCGGCGTGCACGCCATCGGCAAGAAGCTGGTGGAGGAGGCGGCCGAGTCCTGGATGGCTGCGGAGCACGAGTCGCCGGCGCGGGCCGCCGAGGAGATCAGCCAGCTGCTCTACCACGCACAGGTGCTCATGCTCGCGACCGGACTCACCCTCGACGACGTCTACGCCCACCTGTGAGGCTCCGATGACCCTGCGTATCGCCGTACCCAACAAGGGCGCCCTGTCCCAGGCCGCGACCGAGATGCTGCGCGAGTCCGGCTACCGGCACCGTCAGGATGCCAAGGAGCTGGCGATCGTCGACCTCGACAACGACGTCGAGTTCTTCTACCTCCGCCCGCGCGACATCGCGCTGTACGTCGGGGAGGGCACCCTCGACGCGGGCATCACGGGTCGCGACCTGCTCCTCGACTCCGGTGCGAAGGCCCAGGAGGTGCTGGGTCTCGGCTTCGGCGGCAGCACGTTCCGCTTCGCCGGACCGATCGGTGAGTTCCACGACGTCGCGCAGCTGGCCGGCGCGCGGATCGCCACGTCGTACGTCGGGATCGTGCGGCAGTACCTCGCCGAGCACGGCATCGAGGCGACCGTGAACCGTCTCGACGGTGCCGTCGAGACCAGTGTCCAGCTCGGCGTCGCCGACGTGATCGCCGACGTCGTGGAGACCGGCAGCACGCTGCACAAGGCCGGGCTCGAGACGTTCGGGGAGCCGATCCTCGAGTCCGAGGCGGTGCTGATCACCCGCGGCAGCGCCGACCACCCCGGGCTCGACGTCTTCCGGCGGCGGCTCGAGGGCGTGATCGTGGCGCGCAGCTACGTGATGATGGACTACGACATCCCCGAGGCCAAGGTGTCCGAGGCCGTCGACCTGACGCCCGGGATCGAGAGCCCGACGGTCTCCCCGTTGCATCGCGAGGGCTGGGTGGCGGTGCGGGCGATGGTGCCGCGCAACGGCGCCCACCGGGTCATGGACGAGCTGTGGACCATCGGGGCCAGGGGGATCCTGGTGACCGACATCCATGCCTGTCGTCTCTGAGCCCGGGCTGCCGCACACCTGGCGCCCGCTCGGGGTGCGGCTCGCGGTGCTCTTCTTCGGTGGCCTGCTGGGCGTCACCTGTGTGGCGGGTTGGATCGCGGTCGGCCCGGACGTCCGGTCGCGGGTCACGATCTACCAGCAGGCCACGGTCTGGCTGATCGTGGCCCTGGTGGGCGCCATCGCCTGGGGTCTGGTGCGATGTCGCCTCACCGCGACGACGTCGGGCCTGGAGCTGGTCAACGGCTACCGGCGCCGGACCTACGAGTGGGCCGAGGTGCTGGCCTGCCACCTGCCGACCGGGGCGCCGTTCGCGACGTTCGACCTCGCCGACGGCACCAGCACGATGGTGCTCGCGATCCAGTCCGCCGACGGCGACCGCGCCAGGATCGCGGTCCGGCAGGTGCGGCTCCTGCTCGCCCGGACCGCGGCGGAGTCACTCCAGCGCCCGGATCCCCCAGGAGACTGACGCTTCGTCACCGGTCTCACCGGCCGGGGCCAAGGCCAGCAGGTCGTCGCCACTGCGGAACGCGTCCGGGGGCGCGGTCATCGGCTCGACCGCGAGCGCGCGGCGGGCGCCGGCGCTCGGGGCGTCGCCGGTGTAGACCATCAACCACGGGTGGTGCCGGTCGACCCACAAGGCGGTCGCGAGCCCGGTGGCGGGATCGCGGACCTGGGCGGTCGCCACGCCGTCCTCGTCACGGGCGAGGTCACCGAAGGCGTGGTCGACCACGGTGTCTCTCACCGGCCGGGCGACCCGGAAGTCGTACGGCGTACCGGTGACGTCCTCGCTGCCGACCGGCAGCTGCCGCTCGTCGGAGAGCAGCCGCACGGACGCCGGCAGAGTCAGCTCCCAGCCGTCGACCGGTCCGGGGCCTGCGCACAGGTAGGGATGGGCGCCGCTGGCGTACGGCGCGGGGCGGTCGCTCAGGTTGGTTGCGGTCTGCGTGACCGTGAGTCCGTCGGCGGACAGGTCGTAGAGCACGTGCAGGTCGAGGGTCCAGGGGTAACCGGTCTGCGCCATCAACCGGTAGCCCAGGGAGATGGACGTCGGGGTGTGCTCCTCGGGCGACCATGCCGCCCAGCGGGCCAGGCCGTGCGAGGCGTTGCGCTTGTCCGGCTCGCTCAGCGCGAGCTGGAGGTCGCGGCCGTCGAAGGCGTAGGCGCCGTCGCCGATCCGGTTGGGCCACGGCATCAGCAGCTGCCCGCGGGCGGCCTGGCACATCTCCCCCTCGCCGAAGCCGGCCACCAGCGGCTGCCCCCGGTGCTCCAGGACCCGCAGGCCACCCCCGCATTCGGTCACGACGGCGCGGTAGTCGCCGGCCCCGATCTCGAACTGGTCTCCTGACGCTCCCACCATGCCCGCGAGACTAACCGCCGTCAGGGCAGCACCACCTGCCCGATCTCCCCGGGGTTCCAGGCGATCTCCCAGTGGACCCCGTCGGGGTCGGCGAAGTAGCCGGTGTAGCCGCCCCACTCGCGCTCCTGTGGGCCGCGGACCTCGGCACCCAGGGCCCGGGCTTCGTCCAGCACCGCGTCGACCTCCTCGCGGGTCGCGACGTTGTGCGCGAGCCCGACCTGGGGCACGCCCTCGCCGCGGACGATCGGACCGATCTCCTCCTCGAAGGCGGTCGCGTCCCACAGGGAGAGCACGAGGTGCTCGCCGACCTTGATCATCACCACCTCTCCGGGGACGTCGAGCTCGGGCGTCCAGCCCAGCCCGGCGACGTAGAACGCCCGGGCGGCATCGAGGTCGCGGACCGGGAGGGTCACGAACGAGAGACGTGGCTCCATGCCTCGACCCTGCCACGGGCCCCCGACCCGGGAAAACGCGGAACAAGTGGCGCGACGCGCCGGTCGTGGGCGGAGTTGTTCCGCGTTTCCCGGACAGCGGGTCCCTGGAGCGCCGACGGAGTCAGGTGCCGAGCAGGCCGACCCGGCCGTCGAGGACCAGGTCGGCGCGGTCGCGGGTGCGTTCGCGGGCGAACAGGTCCTGCTCGTCGACGGCCCACTGCCGCCAGTGTTCCGCGACTCCGACGCCACCCCGCTCGAGGCCGCGCTCCATGCGCAGGTCGTAGGGCACCTCGACCCAGGCCAGCACCGTGATCAGGTCGGAGTGAGCGACGGCGCCGGAGCCGACGCCCTCGAGCACGAGCAGGGGCTCGGGAGCGACGAGCACGGCCTCGGCCCAGCGGTGCCCCGGCCAGTCCCAGCGGCGGTAGCTGCCGGCACGACCCTCGGCGAGGGGCCGGAGCAGGGTGCCGAGCTGGTCGGTGATCCGCGGCAGGCCCCCCCAGCCCTCGAAGAGGTCGTCCATGTGGACGACCGGGGCGTCGGCGAGGCCGGCCACCTCGTCGGCAAGGGTGGTCTTGCCGGAGCCGGCCGGGCCGTCGACACAGATCAGCCGTCCGGAGCCGAGCGTGGCCGGCCGTGAGCGTGCCAGCGCCAGCACCGTCTCGGCGTTGCTCACCATGGTCACCAGGCCTGCCCGCAGCCGCGGTAGGTCGGGACCTCGTCCACGAAGGCGCTCCCGGCCAGGAGCCGCACCGAGTTGGTGTGCTCGAACAGCTCGCCCGACTTGGCGTGCCGGAACCACACCAGGTCGCCGATGCGGAGCAGCGCGGCCGGATGACCGGTCAGCGGGGTCTGCACCTCGCCCGCGCCTTCGAGGCCGGTCAGGTGGAGCCCGGCAGGAGCCCACGGCGTCGGCAGTCGGTCGCCGCCGGCCGCGCCGCTCGCGACCTGGCCGCCGGCCTGCACCGTGGCGACGTCGCGGGAGGGCCGTCGGGTCACCGGGAGGCCGAAGAAGGCGGCCGGCCGCGGCTCGAACGCCTGGTAGTGATCGAAGAGCGTGGGCACCAGGAGACCCGACCCGGCGCTGACCTCCGTGACCACCGGGTCGGCGGCCGAGGACTCCAGCGAGCCCGACCCGCCGGCGTTCCAGAGCCCGATCTCGGCCACGCCGCGCACGGCGTCGGCGATCTCCGCGCGGCGCGCCCGCAGCTGGGCGACGGAGGCGTCCTTGAGGCGTCGTACGACGAGCGACCTGGCCCGTTGCCGGGGGACCGCGTCGGGCACCCCGCCGCGCTGCTCGCGATCGGCGACCTGGTGTGGTTCCGGCACGCCAAGTCCGGCGAACCGTTCGAGCACACCAACACCGTCCAGCTGCTCTCCGGCACCCGGTTCACCGAGGAGGTCCGGACCTACCGTGGCCACGG
>JAWWPM010000592.1:0-4162 GCA_033854915.1 Nocardioidaceae bacterium | reverse complement strand
CGTTGGGTCAGGATCAGGACGGCAACGACGTGTTCCTCAAGGACATCTGGCCGTCGCCGCAGGAGGTCGAGCGGGTGATCGGTGAGGCGATCACGTCGCAGATGTTCACCGACGACTACGCCGACGTGTTCGCCGGCGACCAGCGCTGGCGCGACCTGCCGACGCCCGAGGGCGACACGTTCGCCTGGGCCGAGGACTCGACGTACGTCCGCAAGCCGCCTTACTTCGACGGCATGCCCGACGAGCCGGAGCCGGTCACCGACATCGAGGGCGCGCGGGTGCTGCTCAAGCTCGGCGACTCGGTCACCACCGACCACATCAGCCCGGCCGGCGCGATCAAGAAGGACAGCCCGGCCGGTGCCTACCTCGCCGAGCACGGCGTGGAGCAGCGCGACTTCAACTCCTACGGCTCACGCCGCGGCAACCACGAGGTGATGATCCGCGGCACCTTCGCCAACATCCGGCTGCGCAACCAGCTGGCGCCCGGCACCGAAGGTGGCGTCACCCGCGACTTCACCGCCGACGGCGCA
The DNA here is from genome assembly GCA_033854915.1 of Nocardioidaceae bacterium. Classification (GTDB taxonomy): domain Bacteria; phylum Actinomycetota; class Actinomycetes; order Propionibacteriales; family Nocardioidaceae; genus Nocardioides. The sequence continues at coordinate 3,632 of JAWWPM010000592.1, read as the reverse complement.
GTGACGTCGGTCTACGAGGCCAGCGAGCACTACCAGTCCGCCGGCATCCCGCTCGTCGTGCTCGCGGGCAAGGAGTACGGCTCCGGCTCTTCGCGCGACTGGGCGGCCAAGGGCACCGCGCTGCTCGGCGTGAAGGCCGTCATCGCGGAGTCCTACGAGCGGATCCACCGGTCCAACCTGATCGGCATGGGCGTGCTGCCCCTGCAGTTCCCAGGCGGCAAGACGGCCGACGACATGGGCCTGACCGGCGAGGAGACCATCTCGATCTCCGGCATCACCGAGCTCAACGACGGCACCACGCCGCGCACGGTCACCGTCAAGGTCGAGTCGGCCGACGGCGAGCGCTCCGACGAGTTCGAGGCGACGGTCCGCATCGACACCCCCGGCGAGGCGCAGTACTACCGCAACGGCGGGATCATGCAGTTCGTGCTGCGCAACCTGCTCCGCGCCTGAGGCGTTCTCGCAACGTCATACGGACGGAGCCATCTATGGCTCCCTCCGTATGACGTCCGGCGAGGTCGCGGTGTGCACCGGGGTACCGACGGTCGTTCACGCCGAGCAGCACCGCGACGGCGGCTCCGAGGGCGAAGGCCACCAGCGGGATCCGGCCGCGCCGGTCACCGCCGGCGTTCGTGCTGTCGGACATGGCTCCGATGATGGCCCGCGGGACGCGGAAAGGACATGGGCGAGCCCGGGCCCCGAGGATCGACGTCAGGGAAGCGACGCCCGGAGCACGACGTTGTCGTTGAACGACGTCACCCAGACGTGGCCACCCGAGACCACCGCGTCGATGTTGGCCTGGTCGAAGAGCTGGTCGGCCTCGCCGAGAGCGAGCCGGCCGACGGGCTCGCGGTTCGCGGGGTCGATCGTGACCACCGTCGGACCGGCCTGCGAGACCGCGAGCACGGTGCCGTCGGGCGCGAGCACGACGGGGTCGGGCGCCTCCGGCCCGTGCAGCCGGTCAACCACGTCGAGCGTCTCGGCGTCGAGCACCAGCACCCGGTTGTCGACGGTGCAGGCGAGCCACAGACGGCCGTGCTCGAGCGCCATGCCCTGAGGTCCGTGACAGACCTCGTGCGAGCGCCAGAGGTGACCGGTGCCGGGGTCGATCCGCAGCACCTGGCCGTCGGCGTAGTGCGAGACGTAGAGCCAGCGCGGCCCGGCGATCACCAGCCGGGCCCCGACGCCGATCTCGATCCGGTCGGTGACCGTGGTCGTCCGTGGGTCGATGCGCAGGAGCCGGCCGGCGTCCTGCGCGACCACCCAGAGCGAGCCGAAGGCCGCGGTGACCCCTTCGGGCCCGGCGCCGGTTGCGACTCGATCGGTGATCGTGCCCGAGGCCGGGTCGACGCGGACCAGCTGCTCGCCGCCGAACGACGTGACCCAGAGCGCGTCGTACGCCCAGGTGGCCCGCAACGGTGTGCCCGGCACCTCGACGACGAGGTCGGTCTCCGCCGCGCCTGTCGGGATCCGACTGACCGCGTCGCCACGAGCGCTGACCGCCCAGACCGCGCCGGCCGCTCCGGTCGCCAGGCCGACCGGGCCGTCACCCACCTGAATCGCCGCGACCGTGGACGATCTCATGGTCCGCGACGGTAGGCAGGCGGTGGGGCGGTGTCGAGGGCTGGTCGGACCCGTTACCGAATCGTGGCCGCACCGAGACATGCGAGTGCCGGACGGGACTGGCTCGTCCCCTCCGGCACACCGGTCGTGCGGGTTGCTACTTGACCTCGCTGCGCAGCAGCTTCCAGACCCCGAACGCCAGCGGTAGGAGGAGCCACACCGACCCGGTCAGGGCCAGTTGCGCCCAGTCCTGGGTGGTGAAGCCGCCGTCGTACATCGAGTTCTGCTTGAAGCCGAAGTCGAGCCAGGGCTGGGCCTTCTCGAACCATGCGTTGTTGGCGGCCAGCAGCATCGACAGGGTCGGGAACACGAACCAGTAGACGAAGTAGCCGACGATCGCCGCGGCGGAGTTGCGGGTGACGACACCGAGCATGAAACCCACGAGCATGCCGAGCAGGTCGGCGCCGACGATGTAGGCGATCGCTGTGGGTCCGAGGTCCCAGGTGGTGTCGACTCCGGCCAGGGTGCTGCCGACGACGTTGCCGACGGCACCGATGGCCAGGGCCACGGCCATCGATGCCAGCCCGACGGCGAGGGTGACCGCCAGCTTGGCGCGGATCACCCGCCCGCGGTGCGGCACCAGGGTGAAGGTGGTCAGCCCGGCGCGCTGGCTCCACTCGCCGGTGACCGACAGGATCGCCAGCACCGGCAGCAGGATCGTCATCGGGACGCCGACGGCACCGGCGAAGCTGTCGTAGGTGAGGCCGGAGTCGGAGGAGAACAGGACCACGGCGACGGTCGCGATCAGCCCGGTGGCGGCGATCCCGACGAGCAGCCAGAAGCCGGACCTGGTGTCGAACATCTTGCGCAACTCGACGCCGGCCACCGTCCGGAACGGGATCGGCGCGTGGCGGCTGTCCGCCGGACTCTTCTCCAGGGCGCGTCCGTCCACGACGGCGGCCTCCGGGGTTGCAGTGCTCATGCTGCTACTTCCTCTCGTGCGTCGTCTGCGGTGAGCTCGAGGAACATCTCCTCGAGGCCTGCCCCGTCGGCGGGGCGAAGCTCGGTCAGGGGTACGCCGGCCGCGAGCGCGACGCGCCCGACCTCGGCTGCTTCGGCGTCGGTGCGGATCCCGCCGAGGCCTGGCGTGGCCGTGTGGCCGGCGGCGGTCAGAGCGGCGGTCAGTGTCGGTACGTCGGCCGCCGCGGCAAAGGTGCCGGCCGAGGCCAGCAGGTCGCCCTTGGTGCCCGCCGCCACGATCCGGCCGCTGCCGATGACGACCAGGTCGTCGGCGACGACCTCGATCTCGTGCAGCAGGTGCGACGACAGCAGGACGGTGCCGCCCTTGTTGGCGAAGCCACGCAACAGGTCGCGCATCCAGCGGATCCCGGCCGGGTCGAGACCGTTGGCCGGCTCGTCCAGGACCAGGACCTCGGGGTCACCGATCAGGGCGGTGGCGATGCCGAGCCGCTGCCGCATGCCGAGCGAGTAGTCGCGCACCCGGCGGCCGGCCTCGGTCGGCGTCAGGCTGACCAGGTCGAGCATCTCCTCGACGCGGGCGCCGGGGACGCGCATGGTGCGCTGGGCCAGGGTGAGGATCTCGCGCCCGGTCCGCCCCGCGTGCTGGGCAGAGGCGTCCAGCAGGACGCCGATCTCCCGGCCCGGGTTCGGAAGGTCGGCGTACCGGCGGCCCAGCACCGTGGCGGTGCCGGACGACGCCGGGGTCAGCCCGACGAGGATCCGCATGGTCGTGGACTTCCCGGCGCCGTTCGGGCCGAGGAAGCCGGTGACGCGTCCGGGCTCGGCCCGGAACGACACCTGGTCGACGGCGGTGAAGCCGCCGTAGGTCTTGGTGAGTGAGTCAACGGTGATCATGTCGATGACTCTCGCCCGGATCGGCCCCTCCCGGCATCGGGGAGGTTGCTGAGACCACCTCTGGTCCCGACCCCGGCACCCCCTAGGGGCCGCCCGGGGTCGGCTCAGGGTGCGAGACTGACCTGCATGTGGGGCGTCGTCGTTCTCCTGGTGCTGGTGGCAGCCGTGCTGCCCGTCACCACCGGGCTCGGTTC
>JAWWPM010000591.1:0-4629 GCA_033854915.1 Nocardioidaceae bacterium | reverse complement strand
CGTCGAGACCCCGGCGGCCACGGCGTCCGGCGTGGTCCCGCTGCACGCTGCAGCGATCTCCAGCAGGTTGCTCACCCCGGGCTTCGCCGCCGGCTCATGACGTACGGCGTCGGCGCCGGTGTCGCTGTCGGTCACCGCGCGGGCGATCTTGCGGGCGACCACCTCCGGGCCGTCGAGGAGGAAGACCACGCCGGCGCCGACGGGGTCGGACTTGCTCATCTTGCGGGTCGGGTCCTGCAGGTCCATCACCCGTGCACCCGCGGTCGGCACCGTCACCTCCGGGACCGTGAACACCGCGCCGTACGTCCGGTTGAAGCGCAGGGCCAGGTCGCGGGTCAGCTCGACGTGCTGGCGCTGGTCGTCGCCGACCGGCACCGGGCTCGGCCGGTAGAGCAGGATGTCGGCGGCCATCAGCACCGGGTAGGTGTAGAGCGACGCCCGCGTCGACGCCACCCCGCGGCCCTTCTCCTTGAACTGGATCATCCGGTTCAGCTCGCCGGTGTACGCCGTGCACTCGAGCAGGTAAGTCAGCTCGCGGTGGGCGGGCACCTGGCTCTGCCGGAACAGGGTGGCCCGACCCGGATCGAGCCCGGCGGCGAGGAACAGGGTGGACACCTCGGCCACCGCAGCCCGGAGCGCAACAGGGTCGTGCGGGGTCGTCATCGCGTGCAGGTCGGAGATGCCGAAGAAGCAGTCGCCTGCGTCCTGCGCGGCGACCATGCCGCGCAGCGCGCCGAGCAGGTTGCCGAGGGTGAGGTGCCCGGTGGGCGTGATCAGGGAGAGGCTGCGGTCCATGGTGGTGCTCCTGGGTGTGAGGGTTGGTCCCCAGGGGCGGCGTGCACTCGACCAACGACAGAAACGGCCGCCCGTGGGGCGGCCGTTGGGATGAGGTCACGCGTGCGTGCTCGATCGGGGTCCGCCGTCAGGCGGGCCACCAGCAAGAGGTCTGGCAGGACTTCTGGCACATCAGCACACCACGAGGATACCGATAGCCTCGCCACCATGCCAGCGTGCCCGGGTCCGGCGACCGTGGTCTTCGACTCCACCCTGACCGAGTACGACTTCGGGCCCAGCCACCCCATGTCCCCCGTCCGCGTCGACCTGACGATGCGGCTCGCGGGCGACCTGGGCGTCCTCGACCGGCTGCGCTCGGTGCCCGCGCCGATGGCCGGCGACGACCTGATCGCCACCGTCCACGACCCGGCCCTGATCGAGGCGGTGATGCGGGCCGGCCGGGACCCGGAAGGCTTCGCGCCGTCGCACGGCCTCGGCACCGACGACAATCCGGTCTTCCACGACATGCATCGTGCGGCGGCGCACGTCGTGGGTGCGACCGCCGAGGCGTGCCGCCAGGTGTGGAGCGGTGAGTCGCTGCACAGCGCCAACATCACCGGCGGCCTGCATCACGCGATGCGCGACCGGGCCAGCGGCTTCTGCGTCTACAACGACGTCGCGGTCGGCATCACCTGGCTGCTCGCCCAGGGGGCCACGAAGGTGGCCTACGTCGACGTCGACGTCCACCACGGCGACGGCGTGGAGAAGATCTTCTACGACGACCCGCGGGTGCTCACCATCTCGCTGCACGAGACCGGGCAGACCCTCTTCCCGGGGACCGGCTTCCCCCAGGACAACGGCGGCCCGGACGCCGCGGGCAGCGCGGTCAACGTCGCCCTCCCGCCCGGTACGGCGGACGCGGGCTGGCTGCGGGCGTTCCATGCGGTCGTCCCGCCGCTGCTGCGGGAGTTCCAGCCCGAGATCCTGGTCACCCAGCACGGATGCGACAGCCATCGCGACGACCCGCTCGCCGACCTGATGCTGAGCGTGGACGGCCAGCGCGCGTCGTACCTCGCGCTGCACGACCTGGCGCACGAGGTGTGTGGTGGCCGCTGGGTGGTCACCGGCGGCGGAGGCTACGCCCTCGTCGAGGTCGTCCCGCGCGCCTGGAGCCACCTGCTGGCGGTGGTCGGCGGTCAGCCGCTCGACCCGGCCACGGCGACCCCCGACTCGTGGCGCGAGCACGTCACCGAGCGGCTCGGGAGGCGGGCTCCGCACCTGCTCACCGACGGCCGCGACCCGGCGTTCCGCGACTGGCGCGAGGGTTACGACCCGGCCACCTGGCTGGACCGCTCGATCAACTCCACCCGGGAGGAGATCTTCCCGTACCACGGCCTGGACCCGATGCCCTGAGCGTGCGGAGGGTAAAATTCGGCGGGATTTCAACTCGACACGCTTGGACAACTTGGGTTTCTATAGAGATTTCCTTCCCCACGTGTCACATCAGGCCCTATTCTCACGTTTGAACGCGGGACGTGGGTCACCGGAGGGGAAGCCGGTGCGTGCCTGCCAAGAGAGACGGTGCCCTGCGATGCCTGCCCACCAGCCTGGAGACATGTCCGACGTGAAGTTCCTGACGGTTGCCGAGGTCGCTGCGATGATGCGCGTCTCCAAGATGACGGTCTACCGCCTCGTCCACGGAGGTGAGCTGCCCGCCGTCCGCGTCGGTCGGTCCTTCCGGGTGACCGAGGAAGACGTCAACGAGTACCTCCGCAAGAGCTTCTACAGCGCCGGCTGAGCCGGCCCCCACCTGCACCTCGTTCCGCGGTCCGGCGCTCGATTATCGGCCCCGGTGAGCGGCGGCTACGCTGGGCGGGCCGTCCCGGCGTACCCGGGACTCCCCAGTCATCAGGTGAAGAGGTTTTTCGTGGGTTCTGTCATCAAGAAGCGGCGCAAGCGGATGGCGAAGAAGAAGCACCGCAAGCTGTTGAAGAAGACGCGCGTCCAGCGTCGCAAGCTCGGCAAGTAGCGCTGTAGGCCGGGCAGGCGAGGGCACGCGGATGGGCAAGGTCGTGCTCGTCACCGGGGTGTCTCGAGACCTCGGACGCAGATTCGCGCGCCGCCTCGCCGCCGAGCCCTCCGTCGACCGGGTGGTCGGCGTCGACGCCGTCCCCCCGCGCGATGACATCGGGGACGTGACGTTCGTCCGCGCCGACATCCGCAACCCCGTGATCGCCAAGGTGATCGCCAAGGAGGACGTCGACACCGTCGTCCACATGAGCGTCATCGCCACGCCCGGCAGCGCCGGGGGCCGCGGCACGATGAAAGAGCTCAACGTCATCGGCACCATGCAGCTCCTCGCGGCGTGCCAGAAGGCGCCCGGCCTGCGGCACCTGGTCGTGAAGTCGACCTCGACGGTGTACGGCGCGAGCAGCCGCGACCCGGCGATGTTCACCGAGGACATGGAGCCGCGCCGCGCGCCGCGCAGCGGCTATGCCAAGGACGTCGCCGAGATCGAGGGGTACGTGCGCGGGTTCGCCCGCCGCCGCCCCGACGTGCGGGTGACCACGCTGCGCGTGGCCAACGTGCTCGGGCCGCATGTGACCAGCCCGATGACGTCGTACTTCCGCCTGCCGGTGATCCCCACCGTGCTCGGCTTCGACCCGCGGCTGCAGTTCCTCCACGAGAACGACCTGATGCGCGTGCTCACCCACGCCGTCGAGGCCGACGTGCCCGGTACCTTCAACGTCGCCGGCGACGGCGTGATGCTGCTGTCCCAGGCCGTACGTCGTCTCCGCAGGCCGAGCCTGAGCATGCCTGGCCTCGCCGTCAGCGGTGTGGCCTCGCTGCTGAAGTCGGCGCGGATGGCCGACTTCTCGCCCGAGCAGCTGGGCTTCCTGACCTTCGGCCGCGGCATCGACACGAGCCGGATGCGCGACGAGCTCGGTTTCGAGCCGGAGCTCACCACCGCCGAGACCTTCGCCGACTTCGCCGGGTCCATCGGGCAGGGCCCGCGCGCGGCCGAGCGCGTCGTCGACGGCCTGGCCGCCGCGGTTGCCGGTGCCCGACCAGAGCCGACGGCCACGGGAGCCGGCCATGGGTGACGCCGAGGTCATCCCGATCATCGCGATCGGCACCGGCGGCCGCCCCGGCCGCGGCAGCGGGAGCGCCCGTCCGTCCCGCGCCTCGCGGACCCTCGCGGGCACCCCGGCGCCGGCACCACGTCGTACGACGAAGGCCCGGCGCACGCCGGTGCCCGAGACGCAAGCCGAGACCCAGCCCGAGCCGGCAGCTGCCGAGACCCGGCCGCCGGTCACCACCTCCGACCGCGCACCCCTGGCCGGCATCTCGCCGACCGAGTGGCTGGCCGCGCTGCAGTCCGCGGCCGCGCAGGTGCTCGGCGACGAGTGGGAGCCGCAGCTGGCGAGGTTCCTGGCGTTCCTGCGCCGTCGGATGACCGGTGACTACGAGGTCGACGAGTACGGCTTCGACCCCGAGGTCGCCGAGCGGCTCCTGCTGGCGACGCTCCGCCCGATCGCCCAGAAGTGGTTCCGGGTCGAGGTGCGCGGCGTCGACAACCTCCCGGCCGACGGCGGTGCGCTGGTGGTGTCCAACCACTCCGGCACGCTGCCCATGGACGGGCTGATGACGATGCTGATGATCCATGACCACACCGGTCGCTTCCTGCGGCCGCTGGGCGCGGACCTGGTGTTCCGGATGCCGGTCGTGAGCAGCCTGGCCCGCAAGGGCGGGGCGACGCTTGCCTGCAACGAGGATGCCGAGCGGATGCTGGCCGGAGGCGAGCTGGTCGGGGTCTGGCCCGAGGGGTTCAAGGGCATCGGCAAGCCGTTCTCG
>JAWWPM010000590.1:0-8052 GCA_033854915.1 Nocardioidaceae bacterium | reverse complement strand
ACTGGCCTGTGTCCTGCGCTCGAGGTCGGCCCGGCGCCACCGGCTGCCGGGCAGGTCGTCGTGATCGGGTTCGCCGTCGACGGAGATGACCTCGAGCCACTCGTCGTCGATGACACGACTCACCAGTGCCGCTTGCGCACCGGCCGTCTTCCGCGCTGCCCCGGCGATCCGGTCGATGTCATCGCGGCGTCCGTCGACGCCAACTCGTGCGAATTCATCCCCGTCGCCGGCGCGAGCACGACCCTCGGGTCGCTCCCCCACCGCTGAACCTCGCTTACGCCGTCCGCAGGCCCCCCGGTCGCGGTATGCGAAGACTAGTGGCCGGATTCGCGTTGCGTGGCGAAATCGTCCGGTCGGGTGACCGGCGCGGCGCAGACCTGGTTGCGGCACACGTACGCCGCCGGACGTCCGTCGACGGCGTCACGGGCCATGAGGAGGGGGATGTCGGCCCGCGGACCGTCCGCCACCACGACCACGGCGCCCGGCCAGGACCGGGCCCGGCGCTCGAGCGCATCCCGCTCGGGACCGGGGGTTCCGACCACGGCGATCTCGGGGGCGTCGTCGGCGTCGGCCTGCGCCGCGGCCAGTGACCAGCCCGCGAAACGTGGCGCCCGTGTCGCCAGCAGCGCGACCGTGGCGAGCGCCTCGTCGGCCGCGTCGCGCCAGCGGGAGTCACCGGTCAGGGCGTGCGCGGTGATCAGGGCGTGGATGGTCGCCGAGGTGCCCGACGGGCTGGCGTTGTCGCCGGGGTCGCGTGGCCGCGAGACGAGCCGCTCACCGTCGGTGGGAGTGTCGAAGAAGCCGCCGTCGTCGGCGCGGAAGAGCGTCAGCGCGCGGTCGAGGAGACGGGTCGCGTGGTGGAGCCACTCGGCGTCGCCGGTCACCCCGCACAGCGACAGGAACCCGCCGGCCACCGCGCCGTAGTCCTCCAGGACGCCACCGGGCGTGCCGGCGCGGCCGTCGCGCGAGACCCGGCGCAGGCGGCCGTCGACGAGGTGGACGTCGACCAGGAGCCGGCCCGCCGTCAGCGCCGCTTCGACGTACTCCTCCCGGCCGAGCAGCCGACCGGCGTCGCACAGGCCGGCGATGGCCAGGCCGTTCCAGGCGGCCACCACCTTGTCGTCGCGGGCCGGCCGGACCCGTGCCTCCCGGGCTGCCAGGAGCCTGGCCTGTACGTCGTCGAAGCGCGTCCAGTCGTCGGGGTCGTGCGGCAGCTGCAGGGTCGACGTGCCGTGCTCGAAAGTGCCGGTCACGTCGAACAGCGTGGTCGCCCAGCGGCCGTCCTCGCCCCCGAGGACCTCCTCGAGCTGACCAGGTGTCCAGACGTAGAAGCGGCCCTCCTCGCCTTCACTGTCCGCATCGAGCGCCGAGGCGAGACCACCTTCCGGCGTGCGCAGCTCGCGCAGCAGGAACCCGGCCGTGCCGTGCGCCACCCGCTCACCGAGGGCGCCGCCGCGGCGCGCGTAGAGGCCCACCAGCTGGGCGTTGTCATAGAGCATCTTCTCGAAGTGGGGCACCACCCAGCCGGCGTCCACGCTGTAGCGGGCGAAGCCGCCGCCGAGCTGGTCGTGCAGCCCGCCGCGAGCCATCGCCTCGAGGGTGCGGTCGAGCATCCGGGCTGCCTGGTCGTCGTGCTCGGCCCGGCGGCGCAGGAACTCCAGCACCATGCTCGGCGGGAACTTGGGGGCACCGCCGAAGCCGCCGCGCTGCTCGTCGAAGTCGCCCGCCAGCGTGGCGACGGCCGCGTCCAGATCGGCGCTGGTCAGTGGGGTGCCGGCCGCGTCGACCTGCCGGGCCAGGTGCTCGCGCAGCTGTCCGGCCACGCGTCGTACGTCGTCCTGGCGGTCGCGCCAGGCCTCGCCGACGGCCGCCAGCACCTGCCGCAGCGACGGCTGCCCACCGCGCGGCCGATCGGGGAAGTAGGTGCCGGCGAAGAACGGGCTGCCGTCGTGGTCGACCACCACCGTCATCGGCCAGCCGCCCTGCCCGGTCATCGCGACGGTCGCCTCCATGTAGACGGCGTCGACATCGGGCCGTTCCTCACGGTCGACCTTGACGCACACGAAGCCGGCGTTGAGCTCGGCGGCGGTGGCGTCGTCCTCGAACGACTCGTGCGCCATCACGTGGCACCAGTGGCAGGCGGCGTAGCCGACGCTGAGGAACACCGGCACACCGCGCTGCCTTGCCTCGGCGAACGCGTCGTCACCCCACTCCCGCCAGTCGACCGGATTGTCGGCGTGCTGGAGGAGGTACGGCGAGGTGGCGGCGGCCAGGCGGTTGGGCACCCCGCCAACGTAGCGAGGTCAGTGCTGGGCGATGGCGGCGACGGTCGCCGAGGTCAGGGTGACCAGGTCGTCCGGGGCGACCTCCACGTCGAGGCCGCGCCGGCCCGCCGAGACCAGCACGGTCTCGTGGTCGCGCGCGGACGCGTCCAGCACTGTGAGGTGCGGCCGTTTCTGGCCGAGCGGGGAGATCCCCCCGACGACGTACCCCGTGGCCCGCTCGGCCGCGGACGGGTCGGCCATCGCGGCCTTCCGGGCGCCGACCGCCCGGGCCAGCGCCTTGAGGTCGAGCTTGCCCGAGACGGGGACGATCGCGACCACCAGGCGGCCGTCCGCGTCGGCCATCAGGGTCTTGAAGACCCGGGCCTCGGGGAGGTCGAGGGCCTGCGCCGCCTCGATCCCGTACGACGTGGCGCGCGGGTCGTGCTCGTAGGGATGCAGCACGAAGTCGGTCCCCGCCTGCTCCAGCGCCCGGATCGCGGCGGTGGCTCCGGAGGGGCGGGTGCTGCGGGCCATGGCCCGACCCTACGGCGCCGCTCGGCCCGGGTGGTTGAATCGCACCGTGGACGCCGAGGCCTGGAACGAGCGCTACCGCACGAGCGAGCTGTTGTGGTCGGCCGGCCCCAACCAGTTCGTGGAGGCCGAGCTCGCCGACGTGGCGCCCGGGCGCGCCGTCGACCTGGCCGCGGGAGAGGGCCGCAACGCGATCTGGCTGGCCCGCCGCGGCTGGCAGGTGACCGCTGTCGACTTCTCCCAGGTGGCGCTCGACAAGGGGCGCGAGATCGCGGGCGACCTCGCTGTGACGTGGGTGTGCGCCGACGCGACCACCTGGCGGGAGGACACGTCGTACGACGTGAGCGTGCTGGCCTACCTGCAGCTGCCCGCCACCGAGCGCCGCGCCGCCCACCGCAACGCCTTCGCCGCGCTCCGGCCGGGTGGCACGCTGCTGGTGGTCGCGCACGACTCGACCAACCTCGCCGAGGGCACCGGCGGCCCCCAGGACCCGAGCGTGCTGCTGACGGCGGACGACGTGCTCGCCGACCTCGACGGCGAGGCGTTCGAGGTGATCCGGGCGGGCCGCGTCGGCCGCGAGGTCGCGCAGCCCGAGGGCGGCTCACGCACGGCGTTCGACGCGCTCGTCCGTGTTGTCCGCCGTGGTTAGCGTGCCGGCGTGACGCCCTCGCAGCTGCGGGCCTTCGCCTGCGTGGTGCGGCTCGGATCGGTCAAGGCGGCCGCAAAGGAGCTGCACGTCAGCGAGGCAGCGGTCTCGATGCACGTCGCCCAGCTGCGCAAGGAGTTCGACGACATCCTGTTCAAGCGGACGTCGTCGGGGCTGGCGTTCACCCCCGGTGGCCTGCGCCTGGCCAGCCGTGCCGTCGAGATCCTCGGGCTCCAGGACCGGACCCTGCTCGAGGTCAGCCAGGCCGGGCACGGCAAGCGGGTGCTGCGGGTTGCGGCGTCCAACCTCTTCGCCGAGCATGCGGCACCCGGGCTGATCGACCTCTTCGCGTCGCGGGCCGACGACCTGCAGGTCGAGCTCAGTGTCCGGCCGGCCGCGCGGCTGCCCAGCCTGCTGGTGACCCGCGCAGTCGACGTGGCGATCGGGCCGGCGTCGAGCTCGCCCATGCCGTCGCTGGCGCTCAAGCCGTTCCTCAACTACGAGGTGGTGGCGGTGGTGCGCCGCGACCATCCGCTGGCGGGCGCACCGGTGACCGCGGAGCGGGTACGCCGTCTGGCGTGGTGCCTGGGTCCGTCGGCCGCCGAGCCGGAGGGGGTCGTGCCCACCATGCTGCAGCGAATCGGCGTACCGGAGAAGCAGCAGCAGATCTTCCAGAGCGACGCGGCCGCGCTCGAGGAGACCAGGGGCAGCGACGGGGTCGCGCTGGCCGTGAAGTTCTCGGTGACCGCCGACCTCGCCGCCGAGCGGCTCGTCGTGCTGAGCGGCCCGGGCCTGCGGGCCCAGGACAGCTGGGTGGCGATGGCGCTGCCGGCTCACGACCAGACGCCGGCCGCCTCCGAGCTGCTGCGCTTCATCACGACGCCGCGGGCCACTCAGGCCATGGTGCGGGGCGCCGGGGTCAACCTGGGGCGGTTCCGCCCGGCGGTCTACGTCACGCTCTGGAGCTGACGCCCCCCGGCGTGGGACCTACAGCTTCGAGAGCTTGGCGTAGGGGCTGGTGATCCGCAGCTTCTGGTTGCTGAAGTCGACGGTCACCGCGTGGGCTTCCACGTTGATCACGCGACCCATCCCGTACGAGTCGTGCGAGACGAGGTCGTTGGTCTCGAACACCTCGATCGTCGGCTCGGGATCGGGCTGGAAAGGGCTGCTGGCGAGATGCCGCCGCGCTCCGGGTGAGGTTGCCATCACTGCCAGTGTCCTCCTTCTTGGGCCGCAGCGCTAACCGACGGGCCGAAAAGTCCAACATCCGGTGCGCCCGGTGTTCGTCGACACGAGGCTCTCGACCTACCTAGGCTGTCCGTCCCAGCCACGCAGACCACGGGAGATCGTCTGATGCTCGGGCCGCCCGGAGGTCGCCGGTGCTGAGCACGCTCGCGGTGTTCGCCCACCCCGACGACGAGTCGCTGGCCGCGGGCGGGCCTGTTCGCCGGCGCGGGCGGAGTCCGCGGCCCAGGTGGCACCCCGGCGCCGAATCGGGGACGCACGCGTCGGCATAGCCGAGCATCCGCGGTGGCCCAGCGCCCAGGATCCGAGCGCCTCGGGCTGCTTGCCCGCAGCGCGGCAGCGCACCGCCGTCGTCACCGCACACAGCACTACGCCGGATGATGACACGGCGGGGCGTCTGACAGCATGCGGTCATGGCCGGCGACGAGGAGTTCCCGTCGCGGTCGTTCCTGCGGTACTGGCGTGCCGATGCCGTGTCGGGCTTCGGCACCTACATCACGTTGCTGGCCCTGCAGACGCTGGTGGTGCTGACCCTGCACGGCTCGGCGACCGAGGTCGGCTGGCTGAACTCGGCTCGCTGGCTTCCCTACCTGGTGGTCGGCGTCGTGGTGGGGGCGTTGGTCGACCGTCGCCCTCGGCGACCGGTGATGGTCGCCACCGACCTCGCTCAGGCGGCACTGTTGGCGGTCATCCCGCTGCTGTGGTGGCTGGGCGTGCTGTCGTTCCCGGCGCTGCTCGTGATCGTGCTGGCGTACGGAACCGCCTCGGTGATCCACAGCGCCGCCACGATGTCCCTGCTGCCGCGCCTCGTGCCGCGCGAGCACCTGCAGCGCGCCCATGCCCGCGTGGACGGCGCCGACGCCGTCGCCATGAGCGCCGGCCCGGCGCTGGGCGGCCTGCTGGTGAGTGCTTTGGGTGCCCCCGTGGCCGTGCTGGCGGACGCCGCGTCGTACCTCTACTCCGCGGTCACCGTGAGCCGGATCGAGGTCAGTGAGCCACCCGCGCGAACGGGCGCCACGACCAGCAGCCTCCTGCTCGAGATCCGCGACGGCATCCGGTGGATCTACCACGGCTCCGGGCTGGTCACCCTGTCGGTGTACACGCACGTCTGGTTCGCCGGCAACGCGGTGATCGGGGTGGTGGTGGCGCCGTACGCACTCCGCATGCTCGGCCTGACGCCGTTCCAGTTCGGGCTGGTCGGCGCCCTCGGTGGGGTCGGTGCATTGCTCGGAGCTGGTATCACCACCCGGGTGGGGCTGTTGCTGGGCACCGGTCGCACGATCATCGCCTGCCACACGATCACGACGGTCGGCGTGCTGGTGATGGTGGCTGCCGCCACACCGTCCTCCGCATGGGCCTCCCTCGCGGTGCTCGGCGCCGGCCAGGGGCTCTACGGCCTCGCCATGGGGATGAGCAACTCGCACGAGATGAGCTTCCGCCAGCTGATGACCCCCGACGAGCTCCAGGCCCGGACCAACTCCACGCTCCGGTCTCTCAACCGGGCGGTGATGGTGGTCGGCGCACCGCTGGCGGGGATCCTGGCGGACGCGTGGGGGATCCGGCCGACACTTCTCGTCGCCGCCGCGATCTTCGCGGTGTCGGCGGCCGGGCTGGCGGCGACGCCGTTCCGGACGGTGCGGGCGCCCGCCTGAGCGTGTCCGCGCATCGCTCCGGGTCAGCAGTGGCGGATCACCTGGGAGGTCAGGCTGATCCGATGGCAGTGGTCACCAGAGGTCTCGTGCCAGGTGACGCCGGCGCTGGTCAGAATGCCGAGGATGCCGAGGATGATGCCGACCCATGCCGTACCCCGGCCGATGAGTCGCCCGCGTGAGGCTTCGATGTCGCTCAGCGCCTTCGCGCCGACGTAGATGGCCGGGATCCCGGCGAACAAGCCGCAGCAGAACAGCGACGCGAGGCCGAGCCAGAACGCGTTCGTAGCCCGCCGGTAGGTGAGCCCCTCGAAGTATTTGTCCGAGGGTGAGGGCGGGGTGCCGGGAGGACCGGGCGGGTACGGCTCGGCGGCGCTCACAGGTCTCCCGTCCACATAGGGCTCCGATGGATGATGACATGCCAAGCAGGTGGGCGGACCGTTGTGGCGCACCCGCCCTCACGTGCGGCGGGTGAACCTCACGTCGCCGGTGGGCAGACGCCGATCGTCGTAGCGGTCGTCGTGGGCGCGGTGGGGGTGGATGGAGCAGAGCAGGAGGCCGTGGGCCAGGTCGGTGCGGCCGCCCTGGGACCAGGGCTTGTGGGCGTGGTGGGCCTTCTCGCACCAGGCGGCGGGGATGTCGCAGCCCTCGGCCCGGCAGCAGCGGTCGCGGATCGCCATCGCCTTGCGCTGGGCCGGTGAGAACAGCCGGCGAGCCCGGCCCAGGTCGAGGGTCTCCCCCGCGCCACCGAGCACCACCGGGACGATCGAGGCGGTATGGCCAGCCGTCGCGCCTCCCCAGCGGTGATGAGCTCGCCGGAGTGGAGGTCTCCCCCAGACCCAGCCCGCTGCGCAGGGTGTCGAGGTCGATGGTCACCATCAGTGACGTCGCGGTCCCACCGTGGGCCGGCAGCCGGTCGGCCGGGATCTGTTCGAGGAGCGTGCAGAACGCCTCGCCCCGCCGACGGGGCAGCGGCAGCAGGTCGACATCGCCCAACGCCGCCGCCCCGGTGCGCCTATCCGCCGGCGATCGCGTCGAACACCGCGGGCAGCGCGGTGAGCCGGTCGGCGGGCAGGAACGCGTCGCAGTAGGGCAGCGCGGCCGCCATGGAGCCGACCAAGGGCTGGAAGCCCGTCGCCGCCGCGCGGGGGTTGAGCCAGACGACCCGCCGTGCCCGGCGGGCGGCGCGGGCCATCGCCAGCGCCAGCGCCTCGGGCGGGTCGCTGTCCCAGCCGTCCGAGGCGATCACCAGGACCCCGCCGCGGACGGCGTTCCCGTGCCGGGAGGCGAGCAGCTCGGCCAGGCTCGTGGCCAGGTGGGTCCCGCCGTAGCGGTCCACGACCTCGTCGCTGGCCCGCGCCACCGCGACCGACGCCGAGTGGTGCGACAGCGCGGGGGTGAGCCGGGTCAGCGACGTCGAGAACGCGAAGGTCTCGGCGCGGCGGGTCCGCGCGAAGGCCCGCATCAGGTGCAGGTAGGCGCTCGACCAGCTCTGCATCGACTGGCTGACGTCGACCAGCAGAGTGACGGTGAGCGGACGGCGTACCGGATGGTGGTGCTTGAGCTCGAACGGCTCCCAGCCGGTACGACGCGACGCGGCGATCGTCTCGCGCATCGCGACCCGCTGCCCACCGGACCGGACCTGCGTGCGTCGGCTGCGCCGGGTCGGCCAGCGGTGCGCGGACGCCTCGAGCCAGCGGCCGAGGAGGGCCAGCTG
>JAWWPM010000589.1:0-3019 GCA_033854915.1 Nocardioidaceae bacterium | reverse complement strand
CCACCTGCCCCAGCCCGGCCGCGACGGCCTCGGGGCGGCGCAGCTCGACGAGATCACCGAGCTGGTCGACGCCGCCGACGGCCGCACGCTCGGGGTGTTCTCGAGCCGGCGTGCGGCCGAGGCAGCTGCCGAGCACGTGCGCGGGAAGCTGCCGCACCTGACCACGCTCGCGCAAGGCGACGCGCAGCTGCCCGAGCTGGCCAAGCAGTTCGTCGAGGACCCGCACACCTGTCTGTTCGGCACGCTGTCGCTCTGGCAGGGGCTCGACGTCCCGGGCGACACCTGCCAGCTGGTGATCATCGACCGGATCCCGTTCCCCCGCCCCGACGACCCGCTGATGAGTGCCCGCCAGCGCGCCGCCGACCGTGAGGGCCGCAACGGCTTCATGCAGGTCGCGGCCACTCACGCGGCGCTGCTGCTGGCCCAGGGCACCGGCCGCCTGATCCGCACCACCGCCGACCGCGGCGTCGTCGCCGTCCTCGACCCGCGCCTGGCCACCGCCCGCTACGGCAGCTTCCTGCGGGCCAGCCTGCCGCCGATGTGGCCGACCTACGACGGCGCGCTGGTCCGTCAGGCGCTGGCCCGGTTGGCCGCCGCGGGCTCGGCGGCCGCCACGAGCACGTAGACCTGCCGCCGATGCGGAACGGGGTGTTCTGCTTCAGCGCCGCCGGCCCTGAGAACCGAAGTGGAACACCATGTTCTGCTTCAGCGCCGGCCGTGAGATCCGATGAAACAGGGTGTTCCAGATCCGTCCCCACCAGGGGTGCGGAAGGGTGACAGGCTGTTCCACATCCCGTGCCCGGCCCGTGAGGCGCTAGGGGCAGTCGAGTCTCGGGCTGGACGGGTCGGAGTCGAACGTCAGTGCGGGCCCGATCAGCGGCTCGACCGGTCCGGTCTGCAGGTGCGGGTTGAAGGCCACCCGCACGGCCACGCGCTCGCGCTGGTCGGCGAACCACGGGTCCACCAGCCACATCGCCACGATCACCAGCGCCCAACCGACGAACACGTCGAGGATCCAGTGGTTGCCGGTGCCGATGACCACGGCCGCGGTGATGAAGGCGTGCACCCAGCCGAGGCCGCGGAACCAGGGGTTCTTGGTGGTGCGGCGGATGACGAGTGCCACCCACAGCGCCCAGCCGGCGTGCAGGCTGGGGAAGGCGGCCAGCTCGTTGGTCAGCTGACCCATGCCCTTGGGCGCGGAGGCGTCAGTGCTCCACCAGCCCGCGTCGGAGTGCAGGCTGAGCACGTCGATGTAGCCGCCGCCGGTCAGCCGCGGCGGGGCGGTCGGCAGCAGCAGGTAGCAGGCCAGCGCGATGACGCACGAGACCACCAGCGCCCAGCGGGCGGGGGAGTAGTGCGCGGAGCCCTTGCGGAACAGCCACACCAGCACGGTCAGGGTGACCAGGTAGTGGGCGGCGGCGTACCAGTAGCAGGCCGGGATCGCGGCCCACGAGTGGGCGACGAACCAGTTGTTGATCGAGTGCTCCCAGTCGAGGTGGAGCACCCGCTCGAGGTGGAACAGGTCGCCGGCGCGGTCCTGGGCGGTGCCCAGGCCGTCCTCGGCGAAGGTCCGGGTGACGCAGTAGAAGATGTACAGCCCACCGATCAGGGCGATCTCGCGCACGCCTCGACGCCCGAGGAGGTTCCCCCGGGCGATCGCAGGCAAACTCGATCTCACGCTCATCGCGACAAGTCTCTCAGGTCGTGCACAGGAAATGCATCCCTCTTACGACGCACGAGGAGCCGGATGTATTCCCTCAGATACGTCGCAGGACCGCGGTGACGATGCCGAGGATGGTCGCGTGGGTGCCGTCGATGGGGTCGTACGACGGGTTGTGCGGCAGCAGCCACACGTGGCCGTCCTTGCGCTGGAAGGTCTTCACGGTGGCCTCGCCGTCGATCAGCGCGGCCACGATGTCGCCGTTCTCGGCGGTCTGCTCCTGCCTGACCACGACGTAGTCGCCGCTGCAGATCGCCGCCTCGACCATCGAGTCACCGGACACCTCGAGCATGAACAACGTGCCCTCGCCGACCAGCTGCTTGGGCAGCGGGAAGACGTCCTCGAGCGTCTGCTCGGCCAGGAGCGGGCCGCCGGCGGCGATCCTGCCGATCATCGGCACGTAGGTCGCGGCCGGCATCGCGTCACCGACGCCGGTCTCGTCGTACGACGACTCGGCCTCCGGTGCGCTGGTCCCCATCGAGCGCCGCGCCGCCATCACCTCGGGCAGGAACACCTCGAGGGCGCGCGGGCGGTTGGGATCGCGCTTGAGGAAGCCCTTCTCCTCCAGGACCCGGAGCTGGTGGGCGACACTCGAGCTGCTGGTCAGCCCGACCTTCTCCCCGATCTCGCGCATGCTCGGCGGGTAGCCGCGCTGCTCGATGGAGTCCTTGATCGCGACCAGCACCCGCGTCTGCCGCGGCGTGAGCCCGGTCGCGTCGGGCGGCCCGTCGGGGAGCTCGCTCACCTTGCTCTTCGTCATGGACCGAACCGTACGGCCGCGACCACCCCGGAATCAAACACCTGTTCGAACGGGCGTGTCGCAGCGGCACACTGATTGGATGCAGGCATGGACAGCTGCGTGGTCACCGGTGCGGCGCGGGGCATCGGGCGGGCGATCGCCGAGCGGATGGTGGGGCGGGGGTACGCCGTCCTGGTCACCGACGTGGACGGCGACGGCGCACGTCGTACCGCCGCCGAGATCGGCGCCTCGGTCGGCCTCGAGCACGACGTCCGCGACCCGGCCGCGCACCGCTTCGTGGCCACGACCGCGCGCGACCACGGCCGGCTGACCGCATGGTTCAACAACGCCGGCGTCGGCGACGACGGCAGCCTGGTAGCGCTGGACGACGAGCAGGTACGGCGCCTGGTCGAGGTCAACCTGCTCGGCACCCTGTGGGGGATGCGGGCAGCGCTGGCGGCGTTCGCCGAGGAGGGCGGCCGCGGCGACATCGTGAACACCGCCTCGATCTCCGGGCTCGGGCCGGTGCCAGGCTATGCGGTGTACGCCGCCACCAAGGC
>JAWWPM010000588.1:0-5965 GCA_033854915.1 Nocardioidaceae bacterium | reverse complement strand
CGCGTCGAGCGCCGTGATCGCGCCCTGCTGCTTGGCCACCAGGTCGCGGCGGGTGGCCTCCAGCGAGCTGATCTGCTCCTGGGCGCGCTGCGAGGTGCCGGCCAGTGCGGAGAGGACGTCGACGAGGTCCTGCTCGCGGTAGCCGGCGTAGGTATTGTCGGTGGTGTTGGTGCGCACCTGGGTGATGGCGGCGAAGCCGAGCACCGCGAGCAGCACGCCCACCACGGCCTGGCCACGCGACGGGCGCACGAGAGCCTGGCGCAGTCGCTGGCGACCGACGTCCTCCGCAGAGTCGACGGCGTCGTTCCCGGCCCTGACCGGCGACTCGGACGGTGTCTCGGCCGTTGTCTCGACGGGGTCGTCGCCGGTCGGATCGACAGGGGTGGGTTCGGGGCGCTCGTCAGGCATGGAAGACGTACCGCCGGATCTGGGCGACGTTGGAGAAGATCCGGATGCCGAGGACCACGATGACGCCGGTCGACAGCTGGCCGCCGACCCCCAGCTTGTCACCGAGGTAGACGATGGCCGCCGCGATCACGACGTTGGACACGAAGGAGACGACGAACACCTTGTCGTCGAAGATGCCCTCGAGGTAGGCGCGCAACGCACCGAAGACCGCATCGAGCGCTGCGACCACTGCGATCGGCAGGTAGGGGTCGAGGCCGGCCGGGACGTGCGGGGTGAAGATCAGCCCGAGCACGACGCCGACGAGCAGGCCGAGTGCCGCGATCATGGCGCGTTGTCTCCCTGGGTCTGGGTGTCGATGTTCTCCTGCGGGCCGAGCTTCGCCGAGCGCAGGGTCACCGGCGTGGCCGCGGGCAGGCTCATGGTGCCACCGTTCTTCACGTCGAACCGGATGCCGAGGCTGTCCTTCAGGGCGTACCACGCTCCCCCGGCCGAGCTCGACAGCAGGTTGGCGGGCAGGTTGCCGGGGTCGCCGACCACCGAGAAGACGTAGGGCGGGTTGATCGGCTGGGAGTTGACCAGGACGTCGACGCCGACGTTGCGGAAGGCGCTCAGCGCCGTGAGGCGTACGTCGTTCACGCTGATCGCCTCAGCCCCGGCCGCCCAGAGCGCGTCGGCGAGCAGGGCCAGGTCGGAGTCTCGCACGGTCTCGGACTCGTTGGCGTCGAGAGCGCTGGCGACCGTGATCTGCACGCCGGGGCCGCGGACCGCACCGAAGCCGGTGCGCACCCCGAGCCGTTGCAGCCGGGAGCGGGTCGCCTGCTGGGCCGTCTCGAGGCTGGTGATCTGGTCGCGGAGCCTGCGCTGGCGGCTCTGCTGGTCGGCCAGCTCCTTCTGGAGCCGGGCCACGGCCTCGCGGCGGAGGTTGATCTGGTCGATCAGGCTGGCCCGGCTCGACTCGTCGACCGAGGCGTTGCGCGAGGTCTGCACCGCGGCCACGGTGACCAGCAGCCCGAAGGCCACGAGGACGATGGCGGCGACGTGACGGGGCGCCGACCTGGGCGGCTCCTTCTCTCCCGCGGCCCGGCGCCGGGCCACGTGCTCGTAGTCGGCGTCGAGCGAGCGCTGGGTGATCAGCGCCAGCAGCGGCTCGGTGACGTGCTGCGGAAGGGGCGCCGACGGGCGCGGGGCCGGCGCAGCGGTCCGGGTGGAGTCAGCCATGCGCCACCACCCGTCGTTCGGTGGTCTTGACCAGCTTGTAGACCTGATAGGCGTAGAGGACCCCAGCCCACCAGTAGAGCCCGATCCCCCAGCCCGCGAACGCCCAGCCGAACACCTTGGCCAGCGTGGCCGCCGAACCGCTGCCGTCGCCGAGCAGCAAAAGCGGGAAGGCGTAGAGCAGGTTGAAGGTGGCCGCCTTGCCGAGGAAGTGCACGGGCAGCGCGCTGTAGCCGCGGGTCCGCAGGATCGGCACCAGCCCCCACAGGAGCACGTCGCGCAGCGGCAGGATGATCGCGAACCACCAAGGCACGATGTCGCGCAGCGCGAGCCCGATCACCACGGCGAGGATGTAGAGGCGGTCCGCCACCGGGTCGAGGATCTGCCCGAGTCGGGAGGCCTGGTCGAGCCGGCGGGCGAGGTAGCCGTCGAGGTAGTCGGTGACACCCGAGACCATCAGCACGCCCAGTGCCCAGCCGTCGGCCTCGGGGCCGAGCACCAGCCACAGGAACAGCGGCAGGCCGAGCAGGCGCACGATGCTCAGTGCGTTGGGGACGGTCCAGACACGCATGTCGCGCGTCGCCTCGTCCGCCACTGCCGCCTGCACCTTCATCGGGAACCCGCCGGACACACCCTAACCGTCCTCACCACGCGAATCCCCGCCGCTGGACGGTGTCGAGGACTCCAGATGTGCGGTGTCACGGATCTCACCGACCAGCTCCTCGATCACGTCCTCGAGCGTGGCGACGCCGAGGGTGGTGCCGTCGGCGTCGACCACCCTCGCCATGTGGGCCCCGCGCCTCTGCAGCTTCTCCAGGGTGTCGTGCAGCAGGTCGTCGTGGTGGACCAGCGCGAAGGGCCGCACCCACTTGTCCTCGACCACCCGCTGGCGGCGCTCCTCGTCGGTCTCCAGGACGTCCTTGATGTGGAGGTAGCCGAGCAGCCCGCCGTCGTCACCGACGACCGGGAAGCGGCTGAAGCCGGTCGCCGCGCACAGCGCCTCGACGTCGGCGCCGGTCGAGCCGCGTCGTACGGTCTGCAGGGTCGCGGGTGGCATCAGCACCGTGTCGACGGTCTTCTCGGTGAAGCCCAGCGCGCCGGAGAGGCGGTCGTACTCGCCGTCCTCGAGCAGGCCCTCCCCGCGGGACTCCTCGACCAGCGCCGCGACCTCCTCGCGGGTGTAGGTCGAGCTGACCTCGTCCATCAGGCGTACGCCGAACAGGTGCAGCACGCCGGAGGCGAGGGCGTTGACGCCGGTGATCACCGGGCGGGTGACCGAGACGATGGCCCAGATCGGGGTGCCGAGCACCAGCGCGGCGCGGTCCGGTCCGGCCAGGGCGATGTTCTTGGGGATCATCTCGCCAAGGACGACGTGGAGGTAGACCACGACGGACAGGCCGACCGCGATCGCCACCGGGTGCACGAACGAGTGGGGCGCGTGGACCGTGCGCAGGACCGGCTCCAGCAGGCGGGCCGCTGTCGGCTCCGCCACCGCGCCGAGCACCAGCGAGCACACGGTGATGCCGAGCTGGTTGACCCCGATCACGAGCGACATGTGCTCCATCGCGCGCAACGTCGTACGAGCCAGCCGCGAGCCCTCGTCGGCCAGCGGCTCGATCTGCGAACGACGTGCGGAGACCAGCGCGAACTCCGCGGCCACGAAGAACGCGTTCCCCAGGAGCAGGACGAACGCGAGGAGGACGGCGGTGCCGGTGCTCACGTCTCCTCACCGCCGTCGTGGACGCGCAGGGAGATCCGGTCGATACGCAGACCCTCCATGTGGTCCACGGTGAGCACCGCGAGCTTCTGTCGCTCCGGCTGGTCGGGGTCGGAGCGGTCGGGCACCGGGACCTCGGCCACGTCACCGCGCTCTGGCACCCGGCCCAGCACCTGCATGACCAGTCCGCCGATGGTGTCGTAGTCCTCGTGGTCGGGCAGCTCGATCTCGGTGAGGTCCTCGACCTCGTCGGGCCGCAGCAGCCCGGACAGCGACCACGAGCCGTCGGGACGCCGGCGGGCTCTGGCCCCGAGCCGGTCGTGCTCGTCGGAGATGTCACCGACGATCTCCTCGATCACGTCCTCGATGCTCACGATGCCGGCCTGGTCGCCGTACTCGTCGAGAACCACCGCGAGCTGGCCCTCCTGGCGCAGCAGGGTCAGCAGGGGGTCGAGGCGCAGCGAGTCGGGCACCACGATCGGGCGCGTCATCAGGTGCTTGACCCGGGTGGTCTGCCGCTCGGGCAGCGAGAGCGCGACGGCGTGCTTCACGTGCACGGTCCCGATCACGGCGTCCTCGGGGTCGAGCACGGGGAACCGGGAGTGGCCGGTGTCGCGGGCCAGCTCGATGACCGACCAGGCCCGGTCGTTCGCCTCGAGGCTGACCGTCCGCACCCGCGGGGTCATGATCTCCCCCGCGGTGCGGGTGCCGAACTCGACCGACCGCTCCATCAGCTCGGCGGTCTCGGGGTCCAGCGTGCCCTCGTCCGCGGAGCGGGAGATCAGGGAGGCCAGCTCGGTCGACGAGCGGGCCGAGCGCAGCTCCTCCTGGGGCTCCATGCCGAGGCGCCGCACGATGGCGTTGGCCGAGCCGTTGAGGACCCGGATCGGCGCCCGCATCACCGCGGTGAACAGGCGCTGGAACCCCTGGGTGGCACGAGCGGTCTCCATGGGGCGGGCGATCGCGAGGTTCTTGGGCACGAGCTCGGCGAACACCATGGTGAACACCGAGCTGATCACCAGGCCGATCGCCACCGCGACCGGTCCCACGGCGCCTTGGGGAAGCCCCGTCGACTCCAGGGGTCCCTTGATCAGCGACGAGATCGCGGGCTCGGCGAGGAAGCCGATGGCGAGGTTGGTGATCGTGATCCCGACCTGGGCGCCGGACAGCTGCGTCGAGAGCGAGCGCAGGGCCTTGAGGATCCCGGCCGCCCCGACGTCACCCGAGTCGGCCGCCTGGGCGACCCGGCTGCGGTCCACGGTCACGAACGAGAACTCCGCGGCCACGAACACCCCGGCGGCGAACACCAGCAGGACCGAGCCGCCCAGCAGCAGCCATGACGTCAGCACTCGTCACCACCCGCGGTGTCGAACGGGAACGGACGGGGGCGACTGTCGGAGCCGTCCATGGGTGAGTGGGTCCTTCGGACTCGGAGATGCTGCGACGAACTCTACCGACGCGCCGTCCGCGCCGACGGGATCGGGGTGGACGCGGCGACTGCTACGGCGTGCTCGTGGAGGAGGCTGCGTCGGGGATCAGCCCCTCGGTCACGGCCCACTGCAGGAACAGGAGCAGATCCGAGTCGTCGGGGGGCACGCCGAGCTGGGTCGCCAAGCAGTCCTGCAGGTCGGCTTCGGTCCACGTCGGCGGGAGCTCCATCTGGGTGCAGACCACCCAGCCGCCGTCGATGGCCTGGATCTTGTCGGCACTCAGGTCGGCCAGCTCGGTCGGCACGGGGTCGGGGATCACCGGGCTGTCACTGGGCGCAGGTGTCGGCTCCGGCGTGGGCTTGGGGTCCGGCGTGGGATCCGGCGTCGGCGTGTGGTCAGGGCTCGGCGTGTGGTCCGGCGTCGCCGTGGGGTCCGGCGTCGGCGTGGGGTCCGGCGTGGGCGTAGGCGTGGGCGTCGGGCCGGGGTCCGGCGTGGGCGTGGGTGCCGGCGTGGGCGTCGGCGTCGGGGAGGAAGTCGGGCCCCAGGGGATCGGGTCTTCCACCACGATCGGCGGGGGCGGGACGCCCGGCGTCGGGTCGTCGGTGCCGGGGGTGGTGGTCGCGGGGTCGTTCGGGCCGCCGGAGTCGCCGGGCGCATCGAACGACGCGATCGTGTGGATCGTCACCGGCGGCAGCAGGTAGGTCGCGCGCAGCTGCCGGGCCGCGGCAAGGACGGTCCTCACGTAGGTGTTGCTGGGGTTGTAGCGGAAGAGCGCGGCACGACGACCGGCCGGCGTGCCGAGGTCGGCCGCCCCCACGCACAGGTACACCGCAGAGCCCAGCGACGCGTCGTCGATGTCCTGGACGTTGCGACGCCCGTCGGAGTCTCCGTCGACCGCGACCGCCGCCCAGGTGGACGGCAGGAACTGCATGGGTCCCACGGCGCGGTCGAAGCGCCGGTCCCGGTCGAGCCGGCCGCCATCGGTGTCGCGCACCCGCGACGTACCGGGGCGGCCGTCGAGACGCGGTCCGAGTATCCGTGGCCGGGCCACTCCCCCGGCGTCCAGATGGCTGCCGTGCGCCTGACCGTGGTCGGACTCGATCTGGCCGATGGCGGCCAGCAGCGCCCAGTCGAGGTGGCACGACGAGTCGACCTCGTCGATCACGAACGCGGCCCGCTGGTAGGCCGCCAGGGC
>JAWWPM010000587.1:0-3690 GCA_033854915.1 Nocardioidaceae bacterium | reverse complement strand
CGAGGCCCACCAGCGCCGCTGCAGCTGCGGGGCCGAGACCACCGAGAGCACCACCTCGTCCTCGACCACCAGGGCGATCAGCGTGGCCCACACCGGCACGCCGCGCACGAAGTTCTTGGTCCCGTCGATCGGGTCGACCACCCAGCGCCGCTGGCTGTGCCCGGTGCTGCCCTGCTCCTCGCCCAGCACGGCGTCGCGCGACCGCACCCGCGACAGGGTGCGCCGGATCGCCTCCTCGACACCCTCGTCGGCGTCGGTCACGGGGGTCAGGTCGGGCTTGGACATCACGTGCAGGTCGAGCGCCTTGAAGCGCGCGGTGGTCAGCGAGTCCGCATCGTCGGCGAGCACATGGGCGAGGCGGAGGTCGTCGGTGTAGTCCGACGCGGCGGGCGACATGCGCACAGGCTATTCCGAACCGCTGGCCGAGCGGTGACGTATACCTTTCACTATGACGTTCAACGGTCTGCCGCTGCACCCACTGATCGTGCACGTGGTCGTGGTCTTCGCACCGCTCGCCGGCGTCGGGGGGATCCTGTACGCCGTGAAGCCGGGCTGGCGCTGGTGGCTGCGCTGGCCGTTCGTCGCCTCGGCGGTGATCGCGGCCGGCACGGGTGTTCTGGCGGCCCAGTCGGGCTACTCCCTGGAGCACATGAGGCACCTCGAGCAGCTGGCGTCGGTGCGCACCCACCAGCACCGCGGCAGCATCCTGCGCTGGTTGATGCTGGCGTTCCTGGTGCCGACCGGGCTGTCCGCGTGGTTCCTCGGCGGCGGCTCGCCGGTCACGTCGGGCTGGGGCTCGCGCGAGGGCCGCACCGGCGCGGTAGCGGTCGCGGTCCAGGTCCTCGTCGTCGTCTCGTCGCTGTTCTTGCTGTACTGGGTCTTCCTGACCGGTGACTCGGGAGCCCGCGCGATCTGGGGCTAGTAGGCCGGCTCCGACCGTGCCACCAGCAGCCGCCGGAACGACTCGACCCGCACCGGGTCGGCGTCACCCCGGGCGACGGCCTCGTCGAGGCCGCACTCCGGCTCGCCGGTGCCGTGCGTGCACCCGCGTGGGCAGTCCTCGGTCATCTCCTCGAGGTCGGGGAACGCCCCGATGAGGTCCTCCGGCTGGACGTGGGCGAGCCCGAAGGAGCGGATGCCGGGCGTGTCGATGATCCACCCCGCCTGGTCGGGCAACGGGATCATGATCGCCGAGGTCGAGGTGTGCCGGCCGCGTCCGGTGACGGCGTTGACGACGCCGACGTCGCGCATCGCCTCGGGCACCAGCGCGTTGACCAGCGTCGACTTGCCGACGCCGCTGTGCCCGATCAGGACGCTGGTGCGCCCGTGCAGGGCCTGGCGGAGCTCGGTGAGGTCGCCACCGCGCTGGGTCACGACCCAGGGCACCCCGAGGGACCGGTAGGTCACCAGGAGCGTCTCGGGGTCGGCGAGGTCGGCCTTGGTCAGGCAGAGCAGCGGTCTCATCCGGGCATCGAACGCCGCGACCAGGGCCCGGTCGATCAGGCGCGGACGCGGCTCGGGGTCGGCCAGCGCGGTCACCACGACCAGCTGCTCGGCGTTGGACACGAGCACCCGCTCGACGGGGTCGTCGTCGTCGGCGGTACGACGGAGCACGGTCGTGCGCTCCTTCACCTCGACGATCCGGGCCAGCGCGCCGTCCACGCCGCTGACGTCGCCGACCACGCGGACCCGATCGCCCACCACGACGCCCTTGCGGCCCAGCGGCCGGGCCTTGATCGCCATCACCGGGTGCCCGTCCACGAGCAGGGTGAAGCGCCCGCGGTCGACCGTGGTGACCACGCCGTCGGCGGCGTCGTCGTAGGTCGGGCGCTCCTTGGTCCGCGGGCGGGTGTGCCGGCGCGGCCGCTCGTAGTGCTCCTGGTCGTGCTCGCCGTACCGGCCGCTCATGGCGCCCCCCTCACGACGCACCCAGCGCGGACGCCCACGCCTGTGGGAAGCCGGGGAAGGTCTTGGAGGTGGCGTCCACGTCGTCCACGAGCACGCCGTCGACGGCTGCGCCGAGGACCGCTCCGGCGTGCGCCATCCGGTGGTCGGCATGGCTGTGGAACACGCCTCCGTGCAGCCGGCTGGGCCGCAGCTCCAGCCCGTCGGGATGCTCGGTCACGTCGGCCCCGAGGCCGTGCAGCTCGGCCGCGAGGGCACTGAGCCGGTCGGTCTCGTGCCCGCGGATGTGGCCGATGCCGCGCAGGTACGACGGACCGACGGCCAGCGCGCACAGGGCCGCGACGACCGGAGTGAGCTCGCCGACGTCGTGCAGGTCGACGTCGAGCCCCGTGATGGTGTCGCTGCCGGTGACCGTGAGGCCCGAGTCCGACAGGTCGACGGCGCAGCCGGCCCGGGTCAGCAGGTCGCGCAGGGCATCGCCGGCCTGGGTCGTCACGCGCGGCCAGTCGCGCACCGTCACCGAGCCGCCGGTCACCGCGGCCAGGGCCAGGAACGGCGCGGCGTTGGAGAGGTCGGGCTCGATCGTGTGGTCGACCGCCCGGACCGGCCCGGGCGCCACGCGCCAGCGGTCGGGCTCCGCGTCGTCGACCTCGACTCCGTGGACGCGCAGCATCGCCACGGTCATGTCGAGGTGCGGTTGCGAGGGCACCGGCTTCCCGTCGTGCAGCACGTCCACGCCCCGCTCGAAGCGGGCGCCGGCCAGCAGCAGAGCCGAGACGAACTGGCTCGAGCCAGACGCGTCGAGCACCACCTGGCCGCCCGGCACGGCACCGGCACCCCGCACCACGAAGGGCAGGCGTTCGCCGTCGATCCGCACTCCCAGCGTGCGCAGCGCGGTGAGCACCTCGCCGACGGGTCGCAGGCGCATGTGGGGGTCGCCGTCGAAGGCGACGTCGCCGCGGGCCAGCCCGGCGACCGGCGGCACGAAGCGGGTGACCGTGCCGGCCAGGCCGCAGTCGACGGTGGCGTTGCCCGCGAACGGTCGAGGGATCACGGTCCAGTCGTCACCCGAGGTGTCGATCTCGGCGCCCAGCGCGCTGAGCGCCCCCGCCATCAGCGAGGTGTCACGCGAGCGCAGGGCACGTCGTACGACGCTCGGGCCGTCGGCGAGGCTGGCCAGCACCAACGCCCGGTTGGTCAGCGACTTGCTGCCCGGCAGCGAGAGCTCGGCGTGGACGGGCCCGCGGGCGTACGGCGCGGCCCAGGGGTCGGCCGGGCCGGTCACCACCGCGTTCGTCACCGGCGCAGCGTACCGAGCCCGGAGGGGCGGGAGCTCAGCTCAGCTGAGCCTTGGCCAGCCGGGCCTCGGTGCGGGCGTTGCGGGCCAGCTGCTTGGCCTCACGGCGTACGTCCTTGGCGGCGCGCTGGGCGCGCCAGGCGACGCCCGGCTTGCCCTCGGTGTCGACGCCGGCGATCAGCAGGCCGCCGACCAGGGAGATCCCCTTGAAGAAGTTGAGCCGCTGGGTGGCCTTGGTCGCGGGGTCCTGCTCGCGCCAGAAGGCGTGCCCGGCGATCGTGGTCGGCAGCATCGAGGCGGCCAGCACCGTGGACGACACGCGCGGCAGGTGGCCGGTGGCGAGGGCCGCGGCCGCGGCGATCTGGACGCCAGCGTTCAGCCGGACGATCGTCACCGGGTCGGTCGGGACGGGCACGCTGGGGGCCACGCGCTGCGCGAGCGGGACGACCTTCTCGGTCACCCGCGACGCCTTCGGCGCCAGACCGGGC
>JAWWPM010000586.1:0-5048 GCA_033854915.1 Nocardioidaceae bacterium | reverse complement strand
ACACACATCGATGTCTGGATGACACTCGTCCACACACATTGACATCCATCTATGTCCCATGGAGGCACCATGTCCCGCATCCAGCTGGCGCTCAACGTCGACGACCTCGACGAGTCGATCGCGTTCTACTCCGCGCTCTTCGGCACCGAGCCGGCCAAGGTCAAGCCCGGGTACGCCAACTTCGCGGTGGCCGAGCCGCCGCTGAAGCTGGTCCTGATCGAGAACGCCGGCCAGGGCGGCTCGATCAACCACCTCGGGGTCGAGGTGGCCGACGTGGACACCGTCGACGCCGAGCAGACCCGGCTCGCCGCCTCGGGCCTCGCGTCGGTCGACGAGCGCGGCACGACCTGTTGCTACGCCCTCCAGGACAAGTTCTGGGTCGAGGGCGCGCCGAACGGCGAGCAGTGGGAGGTCTACACCGTGCTCGCCGACAGCGAGACCTTCGACGCCGACGGCACGGCGTGCTGTGCCGGCAGCGCCGAGGAGTCGACCCCCGCCTGCTGCTGACCGGATACTGGTATGACCACTTGACCAAGGTGCGGGACGGTTCCTAGCCTCGCGGGCATGCCGCTCCAGCCCGTGACCCGCCGTTCGGTGCCCGACGAGGTCTTCGACCAGGTCCTGGGTGAGGTCGTCGCCGGCCGCTTCGGCGCCGGCGAGGCCCTGCCCAGCGAGCGCCGGCTCGCCGAGGTGCTCGGTGTCTCGCGGCCGGCCGTCCGCGAGGCCCTGCAGCGGATGGCGCAGACCCGGCTGCTCGAGGTGCGGCACGGCGGCGCCACGACCGTGCGCGACTTCCAGCGGTTCGCCGGCCTGGACCTGCTCCCCACGCTGCTCGTGCGCGGCGGCTCGGTCGACCTGTCGGTGGCTCGGAGCGTCGTCGAGGCGCGGCTGCTGATCGGCCCGGGCGTGGCCGCCCTGGCCGCCGAACGTCGTACCCCCGAGCTCACCGACCGGCTGACCGAGGTCGTCGACGCGTACGCCGCGTGCGAGGAGCCGGTCGAGCGGCAACGGCTGACCCTGACCTACTGGGACCTCGTCGTCGACGCGGCCGACTCGGTCGCCTTCCGGCTGCTCTTCAACAGCCTTCGCGCGGCGTACGAGCCCGCGCTGGCGCTCCTCGCTCCCGTCCTCGGCTCCGAGCCCAGCCGGGCGGGGGCCTACCGCGTCCTGACCGCCGCGATCGGCGAGGGCGACCCCGACACCACCCGGGCGGCGGCCGAGCGGGTGCTGCGCACCAGCACCGACGCGCTGCTGACCGCCCTCGACGCCGTGGAGGACCGATGACCGACGACCACGTGGAGCAGCTGGCCCGCGAACGCCTCGCCGCCGACGAGGCACGGATCACCGGGCCGCACCGACGCCACCTCGGCCTGCGCGGCGTCGGCGCCGAGTTCTGGCGTCACCCCTCCCCCTGGCTGATCTCGGGGTTCCTGGTGCTCGCCGTAATCGGCCGCACGCTCGTGGGCGGCGGGTCGTGGTGGGAGCTGGTGATGCCGGTCGCGCTGGTCGCGCTCTTCCCGGTGATCGAGTGGGTGATCCACGTCGGGATCCTGCACTGGCGCCCCCGCCGGGTGGCGGGCCTCGAGGTCGACTCGCTGCTGGCCCGCAAGCATCGCGAGCACCATGCCGACCCGCGTGACCTGCCGCTGGTCTTCATTCCGTGGCAGGTGCTCACCTGGCTGCTCCCGGCGTACGTCGTGGTGGCACTGCTGGCGCTCCCCTCCCGGCCGGCCGCCTGGTCCCTGCTGGTGTCGATCTATGCCTTGAAGTTCGGCTACGAGTGGACCCACTACCTGATTCACAGCGACTACCGCCCGCGCACCCGCGCCTACCGCGCGGTGTGGCGCAACCACCGCCTGCACCACTACAAGAACGAGCACTACTGGTTCACGGTCACCAGCACCGGCACCGCGGACCGCCTCTTCGGCACCTACCCCGACCCCGAGACCGTCGCCACCTCACCGACGGCGAAGAACCTGCACGGCGCCGCGTGACTCTTCCAGCGGGCGCCCGGATCGCAGATGCTGAAGGAGACGAGAGGAGCACGCCATGACCGTCCAGCTCAACCACACCATCGTCCATGTGACCGACAAGGACCGGGCGGCCGAGGACCTCGCCGACATCCTCGGTCTCGCTCCCCCCACGACGTACGGCCCGTTCCGGGTCCTCGAGCTCGGCAACGGTGTCTCGCTGGACTTCGCCGACGACCACGGTGCACCCGACGGCCAGCACTACGCGTTCCTCGTGGACGACGCCGAGTTCGACGCGATCCGACAGCGGATCGTCGACCGCGGTCTGGACTTCTGGGCCGACCCGTTCCACCGCCGGCCCGGCGAGATCAACACCCACGACGGCGGTCGTGGCCTCTACTGGTCCGACCCCGACGGCCACAACCTGGAGATCATCACCGTCCCCTATGGCGGCTGACGGTCGCGACCGCCGCACGACAACATCTGGCTGACCCAGCCGCCGAGCCTCCGTCTCCAGCCGGACGTCCCGATCGGACGGGACGTCCGGCTCTGACCGTGACCCGCACCCGTTCCTAGCGTGAGAGACGGACAACCACGTCCTCGACGTGAGGAGCGGCATCGTGACGCGCAGGCTGCTGGTGCTGGGTGCAGGCACGGCCGGCACCATGATCGCGAACAAGCTCGAGCATCGGCTCGATCCGCGGGACTGGGACATCACGGTCGTCGACCGCGACGACCTGCACCCCTACCAGCCGGGATACCTGTTCCTGCCGTTCGGCATCTACACCCCCGACCAGATCCACCGGCCGCGCCGGGCACAGCTCACCGACGGGGTCGGCTTCGTGATCGGCGAGGTGAACCGGGTCAACGCCGAGGCCCACACGGTCTCCCTGACCGACGGCCGGATCCTCTCCTACGACTACCTCGTGATCGCCTCGGGCACCACGCCTCGGCCCGACCAGACCCCGGGCATGCTCGGGGAGGAGTGGCGTCGCAGCATCTTCGACTTCTACACCTTCGAGGGCGCCACCGCGCTCGCGTCGGCGCTCCAGGCCTTCGACCACGGCCGGCTCGTGGTCCACATCACCGAGCTGCCGATCAAGTGCCCGGTCGCCCCCCTGGAGTTCGCGTTCCTGGCCGACGCCTGGCTGCACGAGCGCGGGCTTCGCGACCGCGTGGAGCTGGTCTTCGTGACGCCGCTACCCGGTGCCTTCACCAAGCCGGTCGCCGCCCAGCACCTGGGCTCGATGCTCGAGGAACGCAAGATCCTGCTCGAGACCGACTTCATGGTCGAGCGGATCGACGACCAGGCCAAGACCCTCGTGTCCTACGACGAGCGCGAGATCCCCTTCGACCTGCTGGTCACCGTCCCCCTGAACATGGGGGCCGACTTCGTGGCCCGGTCGCATCTCGGGGACGAGCTCAACTACGTGCCGGTCGACAAGCACACCCTGCAGTCCAAGGCGCATGCCGACATCTTCGCCGTCGGTGACGCCTCAGACATCCCGGCCTCGAAGGCAGGTTCGGTCGCCCACTTCTCGGTGGAGATCTTCGTCGACAACTTCCTCGAGCTGATCGAAGGCTTGCCGATGACCGGTTCGTTCGACGGCCACGCGAACTGCTTCATCGAGACCGGTGACCACAAGGGACTCCTGATCGACTTCAACTACGACACCGAGCCGCTCACCGGCAGGTACCCGTTGCCGGTGGCCGGCCCGATGTCGCTGCTCAAGGAGACCCGCGGCAACCACCTCGGGAAGCTCGCGTTCCGCTGGATCTACTGGAACGTCCTGCTGCCGGGCCGGCCCCTGCCGCTTCCCGCCCACATGTCGATGGCCGGCAAGCACGCCGTCACCGCGTCACCGAAGGAGAAGTGAACATGGCTGTCGCCACACTGGCCGGACGCCCGATCCAGGTCAACGACGAGGGCTTCCTGACCGACCCGTCCGAGTGGGACGAGACCCTCGGCTCGGCGCTCGCCGCCGCGATCGGCATCACCATGACCGACGAGCACTGGAAGGCGATCCGCTTCCTGCGCGACGACTTCGCCGAGCAGGGCGAGACAGCCACTCTGCGCCGCGTCTCGACCCGCGGCGAGATCCCGGTCAAGCGGCTCTTCGAGCTGTTCCCGCAGAAGCCCGCCAAGAAGATGGCGTACGTCGCCGGCCTGCCCAAGCCGCGCGGCTGCGTCTGACCCCTCCCCCGTCCCGGATCCATCGCCTCGACCACCGTCTCGGCCAGCACGAGAGAAGCCATCATGACCACCACCACCGCACCCGCGATCGTCCCGGACTTCGGCAGCGACGAGCACGCCGGGCGCAAGCTCGCGATCATCTGCTCCAAGGGCAACCTGGACATGGCCTACCCGGCCCTGATCCTGGCCAACGCAGCCCTCGGTGAAGGCGTCGAGACTCACCTGTTCTTCACGTTCTGGGGTTTCGACATGATCAACAAGTCGACGATGGGCGATCTGAAGTTCACGATCATGGGCAACACCGCCACCCACATGCCCCAGGGCCTGGGCGGCCTCCCCGGCATGACCGCGATGGCGACGTCGCAGATGAAGAAGTCGATCGCCGGCCTCGGCGTGCCCGAGGTCCCGGAGTTCCTCGAGCAGATCGTGGCCTCAGGCGGTCACCTGTGGGCCTGCCGGATGTCGGCGGACATGAACCACCTCACCGAGACCGACCTGTACGACGAGGTCGAAGGCATCATCAGCGCCACCGACTTCATCGAGAAGACCGACGGCGCCCAGCTGCTCTTCATCTGAGCTGCTCGCGGGCGGGGTCACCTGCGAACCCTCCGCACTCGACAAACGGGTGGAGCCTAGGGGACTCGAACCCCTAACCCCCTGCTTGCAAATCGACCCGGATCAGGCGCAGAATGGCTCTGACCTGCGGAAACAGTGGACACGACTGGACACGCTTCCCCTATTTGGGACATTCTTTCCCCCACCAGTCCCCCACAGGGACTCCCACTGCCAAACAGGCATGGGGTTAAGAATCGGGTTCGGAAGGACGTGGCGGGCATGGCAAGACGACGCGGATTCGGCGAGGTCGAGCGGCGGGTGCAGGCCGG
>JAWWPM010000585.1:0-3172 GCA_033854915.1 Nocardioidaceae bacterium | reverse complement strand
AGCCGCAGCTCGCGGTACCACCGCTCGATCGGGAGCTCGCGGGTGTAGCCCATGCCGCCGTGGATCTGCAGCACGCGGTCGACGATCTGGTTGGCCTGCACACCGCCGTACAGCTTGGCCATCGACTGCGACTGCCGGGAGTCGATGCCGTTGTCGACCTGCCACGCGGCGGTGAGCACCAGCCAGCGCAGGGCCTCGATCTCCACCGCGGAGTCGGCGATCATCCACTGGATGGCCTGGCGGTTGGCGATCGGCTCCCCGAACGTCACCCGGTTCTTCGCCTGCTCCATCGCCATCTCCACCAGCCGCTCGCAGGCACCGAGCGCCCGCGCCGGCAGCATGAAGCGACCCTTCCCGATCCACTTCATCGCCAGCGCGAAGCCGCGCCCCTCCTCACCGAGGATCGCCGAGTGCGGCACCCGCACGTCCTGGAACGACAGGGACGCCGGCCCCCACTGGCCCATGGTCGGGATGGACGCCGACGTCCAGCCGGCCTCGCGGTCGACCAGGAAGCAGGTGACGCCGCCGTCGGCGCCCAGCTCCTTGTCGGTGACCGCGAAGACCATCGTGAAGTCGGCGATGTCGCCTCCGGTGATGAACGTCTTCTCGCCGTTGATCACCCACTCGTCCCCGTCCCGCACGGCGGAGGTGCGGATGTTGCGGGCGTCCGAGCCGGCACCCGGCTCGGTGATCGCGAAGCAGCTGTAGCGCTCGCCGCTGATGGTCGGCTCGAGGTAGCGCTTCTTCTGCTCGTCGTTGGCGTGGAACAGGATGTTGTCGGCGTCGCCGCCGAACTTGAACTGCACGAAGGTGCGGCCGAGCTCGATCTCGATCAGCGCCGCCATCAGCGACCCGAGGCCCATCCCGCCGTACTCCTCGGGCGTGAGCACCCCGAAGAAGCCCGACTGCTTCGCCTTGCCCTGGAGCTCGCGCAGCTCCTCGAGGGTGAAGCCACGCTCACCCTGGCGTTCGCGCTCGAGCACCTGCGGCTCGAGCGGCATGAGCTCCTTGGTGACGAACGTGCGCACCCAGTCGCGGATCTCGCGCTCTTCGTCGGTGAGGGTCAGGTCCATGCCGGCGACAGTACCCACGCCGCGGGCGGGTCCACCGACTGGTCCGGGGCCGGGTCAGCCGAGGAAGGCGCGCACGGCCTTCGTCAGCCCCCGGGCGTACGACGCCCTGCCGGCCGCCGAAGTCATCGTCGCGGCGTCCGTGGCGCTGCGCATGTTGCCCAGCTCGACCATCACCGTCGGCACGTCCGACAGGTTGAGCGTGGCCAGGTCGGACCGGAAGTCGAGACCGTCGCCGCCGGCGACGTAGTTGGCGGCCGGGAGACCGACCCTCCGCAGGGCGGCGCGGGTCTCGAGCGCGAGCCGCCGCGACGGCTTGAAGATGTCGTGGGTCCACGGCTTGCGGTCCGCCGGTGCGATCACGTGAAAGCCGTGCGCCCCGACGGCGTAGGAGCCGTCACCGTGGATGCTGATCTTGAGGTCGGCCGGCAGCGCGTTGCCGGCCCGGCCGCGCTTGTTCACGCACGGTCCCCAGCGGTCCTGCCGGTTGGCGTGCCGCGTCATCCGGACCGTCGCGCCGAGGGCCTCCAGACGGTGCCGGAGCACGCGAGCGACCTGCCAGACGAAGGTCGCCTCGGGGTAGCCGGCATCGGTCGCGGTGCCGGTGGTGTTGCACGGCTTGTCGAAGCCACCGGCCGGCACCAGGCGGTCGATCTTCGCGGGGTAGTTGTGGTTTCCGAGCTGGTGGCCCGGGTCGATCACCACCGTGCGTCCGGCCAGCGGGGGCGACGTGCCCACCGCCTGCTCCGGCGGTGTGCGGTAGTCGTGGGCGGCCGACGCGGGCGCGACCAGCGTCACCGTCGCGGTGAGCGCAGCGGCGAGCGAGACGGCGTACCGGAGCGCGATCACTCGTAGCCCAGGACTTCCTGACGCTTGTCGGCCCAGGCCAGCGCGGAGGCGATCGCGTCGTCGATGCTCAGCTCGGTCCGCCAGTCGAGGAGCTCGGTGGCGCGGTCGACGTTGGCGAAGGCACCGACGGCGTCCCCGGGCCGTGGCGGAGCCTCGGTGAGCGGCACCTCGTGGCCCGAGACCCGCTCGAAGGCCGCGACGAGCTCGCGCACGGTGACGCCGTCGCCGCGGCCGACGTTGAGCGTGACATTGGGCTGGCCGACCTTCTCGAGCACCTGGTCGAAGCGCTCGATGGCGCGCACGTGCACCCGGGCGAGGTCCCACACGTGGATGTAGTCGCGCAGGCCGGTGCCGTCGCGGGTGGGCAGGTCCGTGCCGGTGATCGCGAAGGAGTCCTTCTGGCCGCGCGAGGCCATCACCAGCTGGCCGAGCACGTGCGACGGCTCCTTGGCGTAGATGCCGGACTCGAGGTCGGGGTCGGAGCCGATCGGGTTGAAGTAGCGCAGGATGATCGCACGCAGGTCGGTGGCCACGGACATGTCGCGGAGCACGTGCTCGATCATCCACTTGGTCCGGGCGTACGGCGAGGTCGGCTCCAGCGGGTCGTCCTCGGTGACCTCGAAGTCCTCCTTGACGGCGTACAGCGAGGCCGAGGAGGAGAACAGGATCCGCGGCTTTCCCAGCCCGACGAGGGTGTCGAACAGCTCCAGCGACTTCGCCACGTTGTCGCGGTAGTACTCGTAGGGCTTCTCCACGGACTCGGGTACGACGATCCGCGCGGCCATGTGGATGGTGGCGTCGAGGTCGGGGTGCTCCTCGACGATCCGGGCCACCAGAGCGCGGTCGGCGATGTCACCGTCGTAGAAGATGCGGTCGCGGACGAAGGCCAGCGGGCCGGTGAGCAGGGAGTCCAGGAGGACCGGGGTGTGGCCGGCCTCCTCGAGCGCCTTGGCGGTCGTGGAGCCGAGGTAGCCGGCGCCGCCGGTGACCAGGATCTTCATGCGAGCAGGGTAACCGGCGTCGTCGGAGGCACTGCCATTTCGGGAGCCGGCACCGTTCGGCCTCGTCGCGATCACCTTCGACAAGGGCCTGGAGGCCGCCCGCCAGGGCCGAGAATCCCACCGACGTAAAGGAATCCGCGAAGCAGCGACGGCGCGCAGAACACGTACTTACACTCCTGGAGCAACGACTTTCGGGGGGGACGCAGGGGGCGTCCTGTAGTTGCACGGGGGAAAGTCACGGGCATCACGCAT
>JAWWPM010000584.1:0-7390 GCA_033854915.1 Nocardioidaceae bacterium | reverse complement strand
CGGACGATGCGGTAGGCCAGCCCGGGCGGGTAACCCTTACGAGCCAGCATCCCCACGAGCCGGCGGGTGGCCACCGCGCGGTCGAGGTTGTGCATCGACCGCGCCTTCTTGCGGACCAGGTCGTGCGCAGCCTGGGCCTCCTGGTCGGGGTCGAGCTCGTCGAGCTCGGTGCGAGCCGTCTCGTCGTCGACACCCTTGCGTCGCAGCTCCTGGGCCAGCGCACGTCGGGCCAACCCCCGGCTGCGCTGCCGGCTCTCGACCCAGGCCCGGGCGAAGGCCTCGTCGTCGACGAGACCGACCTCGCCGAAGCGGTCGAGCAGCCGCTCGGCCAGCTCGTCGGGCACGTCTCGCTTGGCGAGCTTGTCGCGCAGCTCCTTGCGGCTGCGCGCCTGCCCGGTCAGCGCGTCGAGCAGAATCTTGCGGGCCACCGACTCGGGATCGGCGTCGGGACCCTGCGAGACCGGATCGGGCGGCGGCTCGGCGGGTGGCTCCGCGGGGTGGCCACCCGTCCAGGCGGCCACCCCCAGACCGACGTCGCCGGACCACCCCCCGATGGCCCGGCGACCTCGAGACTCAGAAGTCGTCGACACCGATGGGCTCGTCGGAGAGCACCTCGGCTGCAGCCGGTGCGTCGACCTGCGGACCGACCCCGAGCTTCTCCAGGATCCGCTTCTCGATCTCGTTGGCCAGGTCGGGGTTGTCCTTGAGGAAGGTGCGGGAGTTCTCCTTGCCCTGGCCGAGCTGGTCGCCCTCGTAGGTGTACCAAGCACCGGCCTTGCGGACGATGCCCGCCTCGACACCGACGTCGATCAGGCCACCCTCACGGCTGATGCCCTTGCCGTACATGATGTCGAACTCCGCCTGCTTGAACGGCGGAGCCACCTTGTTCTTGACGACCTTGACGCGGGTGCGGTTGCCGACCATGTCGGTGCCGTCCTTGAGCGTCTCGATGCGGCGCACGTCGAGACGGACCGAGGAGTAGAACTTCAGCGCGCGGCCACCGGTGGTGGTCTCGGGCGAGCCGAACATCACCCCGATCTTCTCCCGGAGCTGGTTGATGAAGATCATCGTGGTGTTGGAGTTGTTGAGCGCACCGGTCATCTTCCGCAGGGCCTGGCTCATCAGCCGGGCCTGCAGGCCGACGTGGCTGTCGCCCATCTCACCCTCGATCTCGGCCCGCGGCACCAGTGCGGCCACGGAGTCGATGACGATCAGGTCGAGCGCGCCGGAGCGGATCAGCATGTCGGCGATCTCGAGCGCCTGCTCACCGGAGTCGGGCTGGCTGACCAGCAGCGCGTCGGTGTCGACACCGAGGTTTTTCGCGTAGTCGGGGTCGAGCGCGTGCTCGGCGTCGATGAACGCGACGATCCCGCCGGCCCGCTGGGCGTTGGCCACCGAGTGCAGGGCGACCGTCGTCTTGCCGGAGGACTCCGGACCGTAGATCTCCACCACCCGGCCGCGAGGCAGGCCACCGAGGCCCAGCGCCACGTCGAGGGCGATCGACCCCGTCGGGATCACCTCCAGGGGTGCGCGGGTCTCGTCGCCGAGGCGCATCACCGAGCCCTTGCCGAACTGCTTCTCGATCTGGGCGAGCGCGACGTCCAGCGCCTTCTCGCGGTCTCCACCAGCCATGTCTGTCCATCCTCTTCCGGGACCCGGTCCCGACTCGCAGTGTGTGGTCTTCGTCGTCCGGCCAGACGCTAGACCGGGCCACCGACAGTGCGCAGGACGCAAGGGGCGGGCTGTGGAGAACCGTCCGGACCCATCGGGTGCAGACACCATCTAACCCGAACACGTGTTCGATCAGGGCTCGACACGCCGGGACCGAAACCTCCTTGCGCCCGACCGCACCCGAGCACCACCGTGGACGCCGTGCCCGAGCTGCTGATCCGCCCCCTCGACCCGCGCGACGACGCCGACATGGACGCCTTCCAGGACGTCTACGCCGCGGCCGAGCTGGCCGAGGACCCCGATGCCGCGCTCTACTCCCGCGAGGACGGCGTGTCGATGCTGCTGAGCTCGGGAACCAGTGGCCAGCTCTGGGAGGCGTACGGCGCGTTCAGGGACGAGCGGATGGTGGGCGAGCTGGTCGTCACCGCTCCCCTGCGCGACAACCTCGACGTCGCGCGGGTCTTCATCTGGGCCCACCCCACCCACCAGCGGCGCGGGATCGGCGCCTCCCTCTCGGCGAGCGCCGACGGTCGAGTGGCCGGGCTCGGGCGCCGGATCTGCCACGCACAGGCGCGGATCGGGATCGACCGCGCGAACGGCAACCGGGCCTTCGCCCAGCAGATGGGCTACTCCCTGGCCAACACCGAGATCGAGCGACGACTCCGGCTGCCGGTCGACCCCGACCTGCTCGACCGGCTGGCGGACAAGGCCGCCCCCCACCACGACGGCTACCGGATCCGCACCGTGGTGGGGCCGGTGCCCGACGACCTGGCCGCCTCCTACGTCGCCCTGAGAAACCTGCTGTCGGTCGAGGCCCCGAGCGGTGACCTCGAGGTCGAGGCCGGTCAGGAGACCGCCGCCGAGCTGGCCGTCCAGGATCGCTACCTCACCGAGTCCGGCCGCACCCGCGTCGCGTCGTACGCCCTCGACCCGGGCGGTGCGGTGGTCGGCTACGCGGTGGCTGCGGTGAGCAACCAGCACCATGACCACGTCGACCAGTGGGGGACGCTCGTGGACCCGGCTCACCGCGGCCACCGGCTCGGAATGGCCGTCAAGTGCGCCCAGCTCAAGGCCCTGTCCGGCCTGGTCCCGGTCAAGCGGTTCGTCGAGACCACCAACGCCGAGACCAACTCCCACATGGTCGCGATCAACGTCGCCCTCGGGTTCGAGGTCGCGCAGGTGTACGGCGACTTCCAGAAGCGGCTGACGGATCCTGAGACGGCGCGGTCGGGCCCGGATCCTCGCTAGATTTGCGGCCGTGCTCGTCGCCTTCGTCTCCTTCACCCTGGCGTCCGTCCTGATCGTGCTGCTGCCCGGGCCGGACAGCCTCGTCGTGGTCCGCGGCCTGGTCCGCGCCGGCCGACCCGGTGGGGCGCGGACGGCGGCGGGAGTGTTGTGCGGCCTCACGGTCTGGATCGGCGCCACCGCGCTGGGTCTCTCGGCGCTGCTGCGCGCCAGCGAGGTCGGCTACGAGGTGCTGAAGATCGCCGGCGCCTGTTACCTCGTGTGGATCGGCGCCCGCTCGCTGCTGTCGGTACGACGTACCCAGGCCGAGGTCGCCCTCGAAGGTGACGGCCCGATGGCACCGGCCCGGACGCTCGGCGGCTCCGGCTCCGGCTTCGCGGCCGGCTTCCTGACCGATCTGCTGAACCCCAAGGTCGGCGTCTTCTTCGTCAGCTTCCTGCCGGGCTTCGTGCCGGGCGGCTTCTCAGTCGGCTGGACCACGCTGGCCCTTGGCGCCTGGTTCGCCGTGCTGACCGCGGGCTACTTCGTCGGACTGATCGCGCTCTCGACGACGGTCTCGGCATGGATGAGCGCCCCGCGGATCCGCCGGCGGCTCGACACCCTCACCGGGGTCGTGCTCGTCGGCTTCGGCCTCCGCCTGGCCACCGAGCGCTGAGCTCAGCGCTGCGAGGGCGGCAGCCCGAGCGCCCGCCAGACCGCGGCCCAGACCTGCTTGGGCGGCTCGCCGGCCGCGAGCGCCTCGGTGACCGTGCGCCCGCCCAGCTCGCCGATCACGAACTGCTCGGCCCAGGCCCTGGCGTACGACGGCCCGAGCGCGGCCTCCATCCGGGCCCAGAACTCCGTGTGCCTCACGAACGCGTCGCCAGCACCTCGAGCCAGCGCTCGCCACGCAGCCCGTCGCCGTGCCCGATGTGCTCGACCGACCAGCCGGCCGCGACGAGCGCCTCGCGCAGGGGCTCCTCGCGCCAGTAGGTGAAGAACCGCGGAGCGGCGACGTTGCCGTGCACCGACCAGCTCTCGCCGTCGCCCTCCTTGAGCGAGGCGTAGAGCAGCCCCCCGGTCACGGTCGCCTCGCCGAGCCGGGTCAGCACCGTGCTGAGGTCGTCCCGGTCGACGTGCAGCAGCGAGGCGCCGGCCCACACCGCGGCGTACGGCGTGCCGGGCGCGGCCGGGTCGGACAGGTCGTCGGTGAGCGGGTCGACCACGTCGGCCTCGTGGCCGGCTTCGCGGAGCAACGAGACGAACGCCGGCGTGACGTCCGTTCGTCGCACCGACAGCCCGGCCTCCTCCAGGGCCTGCGCGTCATGGCCCGGGCCGGAGCCGATCTCGAGGAGCCGTGCGCCCGCGGGCAGCACCGCGGCGAAGCGGCTGACCGCCGTGGCCACAGGGACGGGCAGGTCGTGGGTGCCGGTGCGGTAGTCGGCCGCGAACGCGTCGTAGGCCCGCACCGTCGCCGCCCGCGCCGCTGCGCGCACGTCGTGGAGGTGGTGGACGACGTCGTGCAGGTGGTAGCGGCCCAGCGACTCCACCGTGAACTCGCTGCCGTCGCTGCGGATGCCGCGCCGGTGCCACGACAGCGGCGGCACCGAGGCGTAGAGGTCACCGACTGCGTAGGCCGCGGCCACCAGCGTGGGGCCGATGATCGACGGCAGCTGGCCGGCGTAGCGCTTGTCGAGCGCGGTCTCGTCCTGGTTCCAGTTCGCGAAGTGCGGGGTGTCCTCGACCAGCATCGACGAGACGCGGTCGTGGAAGAGCTGGTGCACGTCGTGCACGTGACAGGCGTACTCCAGGGTCGACCAGCGGTCGGGGCGGGTGCGTTCCGCGGCACCGGGATCGGCCATCAGCGCCAGCCACACCTGGGCATTGCTCCGAAACGCGTGTGGCAGGTCGTGGCGTTCGACCGCGGAGACGTCGAGCCCGCACTCGTCGCAGCGGCGCTCGAGGACCCAGGTCCAGTCCTTGGTGTCGGGCTCCAAGATGCCCTCATGGCTGGTCACGGCCGCCATCCTCGCATCCGTCGCGCCGACAGGCCCACCCGTACGGTGATCTCAGCCCGGCAGCGGCTGCCAGGTGAGGGCCCCGCCCTGGTGGCCGACGACGAAGCGGATGTGCAGCGAGTGGCCGACGCCGTCCGGTCGTACGACGCTCGGTCGCCGGTGCTGGGCCAGCAGCGCGAGCGTCGTACCGTCCGGAGACCAGGCGAGGTCCGGGGAGAACCCCGAGCACGCGCAGCGTCCGTCGCCGACCAGGGCCTTCAGCCCGGAGCCGTCGGGGTTCATGGTGACCACGCGCAGCCGGTACAGGCTGATCGGCGGCGGTCCGCTCGGCGGGTCGGGGGTCGCGGTCACCACGGCGAGGCGCTGCCCGGTCGGTGACCAGCGGACCAGCATGGCCTGGGTCGCCCCGGAGCCGCCCTGCGGGTAGCGCGTCCCCAGGCCGAGCAGCTCGGTCAGACCGGTGCCGTCGGCGCGGACCGTGTACACCCCGGAGTGGCCCTGGCCGGCGTTCGCCAGGAACGCCAGGCGGCCCGAGTCGGGGGCCCAGCTCAGCGACCGGACGGCACCGGTCTGGGGGGCGGGGAAGGTCGTCAGCCCGCCGGTGGTGGCATCCACCAGTCCGACCGCGCCGTTCTCGACCGGCGCCGCGGCGAAGGACTTCCCGTCCGGCGACCAGGCGATCTCAGAACAGTCCACACATGCGATCCGGTGCGACGTCCCGGTGTCCAGGTGGGTGACCCGGATCCAGCCCCCGTCGATCACCGCGATCTGCGAGCCGTCGGGTGACCAGGTCGGTGACGAGCCCTCGGCGAGCGGAGGGACGTGGAGGTCGGGCGCGTGGCCGAATCCGCCGCCCCCGAAGCCGAAGAGGGCGCCGTTGGCATGCAGGTTGGCGGCGGGGACGTCGGGCCGTGCCGCCCCGGGGGCAGAGGGCTCGGGGCCGCGGCCGGTGGGCCGGCTCGGGCCGAGGTGTCCCGGGGTGGCCGCCGGAGGGGAGTTCGACCGGACCAGCGCGACGACCACGAGACTCGAGAGGAGGACGACGCCGAGCACGGCCAGCGCCAGCAGCCGCTGGCGGCGTCGGGTCTCCCGGTCGGGCGGCGGGCTGCCGACGTAGATGACGTCGGAGCCTGCCTGCTCGTGCCGCACGGGCTGTCGCGCCATGACTAGATGGTTCGACGATGGGGGCCGGATGGCAAGGGGCGCACCCGGAACGGCGAGCCTCGTGGCAGGCTGGTGGGTCCGGATCCCCCCTCCCCCGGAGCCGCCATGCGCACCGACAGTCTCTGGGCCGCCCTCGCCGCGGCGACCCTGGCCCTTCCTGTCTCGGCCCACGCCGTTGCCGCGACCAGCACCCCGGTCTCGCGGGCCGCGCAGGTGAGCCCGCGAGCGGATCGCTGGGAGGAGCGGGTGGTCGAGCTCACCAACCAGCGCCGCGCCGCCCACGGCCGGTCGCCCCTGGAGGCGGCCGCCTGCCCGGACGGGTACGCCGAGCCGTGGACCAGGCATCTCGCGACC
The DNA here is from genome assembly GCA_033854915.1 of Nocardioidaceae bacterium. Taxonomy (GTDB): domain Bacteria; phylum Actinomycetota; class Actinomycetes; order Propionibacteriales; family Nocardioidaceae; genus Nocardioides. The sequence continues at coordinate 959 of JAWWPM010000584.1, read as the reverse complement.
CAGCAGGTGCTGGTCCACCAGGATCTCTCGCCGATGCTGTCGTGCCCGCACACGTCGTACGCCGGGGAGAACATCGCCTACGGCTTCGAGACTCCCCGGGCCCTGGTCAGCGCCTGGATGCACTCGCCCGGTCACCGGGCCAACATCCTCAGCCCGCACTTCCACCGGATCGGCGTCTCGGGCTGGCGGGCGACCAACGGGGTCACCTACGCGACGCAGGACTTCGTGGGCTGAGGCTCAGGTCAGCAGCAGGGTGTCGAGACGGCGGCGAACGACGGCCAGCCCGATCAGCCCCATCACCACGAGGTAGACCACCGACACTCCCGACTCCCAGCTGATCACCCCGGTGGTGAGCTCGCGGCAGAGCACGACCCCGCGGTAGAGCGGGGTCGCCTCGACGACCCAGCGCAGCACGCCATGGAACGCGGTGACCGGGAAGAACGTGCCGGAGAACAGGAACAGCGGCAGCTGGGCCAGGGTCACCTTGTCGAAGTCCTGCCAGGAGGTCATGAAGGTCGTCAGCCCCATGCACACCGCGCTGAACGCGAAGCCGATCAGCAGGGTCGCCGGGAACGCCAGCACCGCCCACCACGAGTGGACCAGACCCAGCGACCACATGACGAGCAGGAACGCCACGGAGTAGGACGCGCCCCGCAGCTGGCCCCAGATGATCTCGCCGCGGGCGATGTCGGACGTGGTCAGCGGCGTCACCAGCATCTGGTCGTAGAGCTTCTCGTACTTCAGCTTGAAGAAGACGTTGAACGTGGAGTCCATCAGGGCGCCGTTGAACGCCGAGGCCGCGAGCATCCCGGGCGCGACGAACTCGGCGTAGGGGATGGCGTGCCCATTCAGCTCGAAGGCGTGGATGAGCTTGCCGACGCCGATCCCGATCGAGAACAGGTAGAACACGGGCTCGAGGAAGCCGGTCACGAACAGCTTCCACTGGCGCTTGTAGGTGA
>JAWWPM010000583.1:0-2672 GCA_033854915.1 Nocardioidaceae bacterium | reverse complement strand
ACGAAGACGTGGACGCCGCGGTTGCCGCTGGTCTTGGCGAAGCCGCGCAGGCCGAGCTCCTCGAGCAGCTCGCGCGCGACCCCGGCGACGCGGACGGCGTCGGTGAACGTCGTACCGGGCTGGGGGTCGAGGTCGATCCGCAGCTCGTCGGGCCGGTCGACACTGGTCGGGTCGTCGAGAGCGCGCCGCACCGGCCAGGGGTGGAAGGTGAGGGCGCCCATGTGGGCGCACCACACCGGCACCGCGATCTCGGTCGGGCAGATCTCCTCGGCCTTCCGTCCGCTGGGGAAGGTGATCTCGACCGACTCGAGGTAGTCGGGCGCCCCCTTGGGCACCCGCTTCTGGTAGAACGCGTCGGCGTCCTTGTCCTGTGGACCGGTGGCCAGCTTCATGCCGGGACGGACACCGGATGTCCACCGCTCCAGGGCGGTCGGCCGGTCGCGCAGGGCGCGCATCAGACCGTCGCCGACGCTGGCGAAGTACTCCGCGACCATCAGCTTGGTGACCTCGGCCGTGCGCTCGGTCGCCTCGTAGATCACCCGGTCCGGGCTGCTCACCCGCACCGCGCGCTCGCCGTCGGGACCAGGGACCACTACCTCAGCGGCGGGCGTCTTCGGCATGCGTGCAGGCTAACCGGCCGCCAGACTGGGTGCATGGACCCACGGCTCCGGTCAGCGGTGGACGCGAGCCTGCGCTGGTACGACGACGTGTTCGCGCTGCACGGAATCCCGGTACTCGTCGGGGACGGACTGTGGTCCGCTCTCGGCCCGCCGCCGCCGTGGCACTCAGCGGCGAAGACGCTCGAGCCCGGCATCGAGCCCACGCGGGTGGTCAGGTCGACAGCGGGGTTCGAGCACTGCGCGGTCGCCGACTCGTTCGGTGACCTCGACCTGGCGCCGTACGGCTTCGAGGTGCTGATCGCGGCCACCTGGCTCCATCGTGCGCCCGAGGCGGCGACACCGGGTGTGCTCCCGGACGCGTGGTCGGTGGTCGGCGACGTCGACGCGCTGAGGGCGTGGGCGGCAGCGCACGACTACGTCGGGGTGCTGCCGGAGGCGGTGCTCCACCACGCCCGCTTCCGGGTCCTGGCATGCCATCGGGACGGTCGGCTCGTCGGCGGTGCCGTCGCCCACGACGGCGGCGGAGCCGTGGGGCTCTCCAACACGTGGGGTGCCGGGCGGGTCTCGGAGTCCGGGGACGTGCTGCGCGCGGTGTCGGCTCTTCACCCCGGTCGCGCCGTGACGGACTACGCCGAGGGCGACGAGCGGGACGCGATGGTGGCGGCCGGCTTCACCGCACTCGGCCCCCAGCGCGTCTGGATTCGCTGACCCGGCACAAGTGAACGTGGGAGAACCCTGACCCGGCAGAAGTGCAAGTCGTACAACGCCGACCCGGCACCAGCGCACCGTTCACTTCTGCCGGCTCAGCGCTCAGGACCGTTCACTTCTGCCGGGTCGGCGTGAGGGGCAAAGACAGGACGGGGGTCGGGGTGGGCAGCGGTAGGCCGGACGAACTCGAAGCCCGGACCGGTCACCACGACCAGCTCGTCGCTGACGGCCTCCTGCCCGGGCAGAGGTACGCCGTGCTGCCGGACGAGGGCGACCAGCGACGCCGCGCATCCGGCATGCACCGGCGGGAAGTGGAACCCGTGACGGCCCCGCTCCACCACGGTGCCGACGAAGGCGACCGGCCGCTCGAGCCCACCTCCGCACACTCCGCAGACCCGGCTCAGCGCACACTGCGTGACCCGCGCCTTGTTCAGCAGGGCCAGCGACGCCCGCCCGTCGTCGTAGGCACAGGCGAACGGCACCGGGACGCCGAGCACGGGGTCCAGCGGCGGTGTCGACCACGACGACGAGTTGGCCCCGGCGACCCGCGGCCGACGCGGCGCCAGCAGCCCGCCCAGCGCCGACAACCTCATGCCGACGCCCGTACCCAGCCGCCGGTCTCGAGCCGACGGTTGGGCCGCTGCTCGTCGCGGAGCCGCCCGCGAGCGACGGGAGGCGTGGGCGGCTCGGGCTGGTCGCTGCTGGTCATCCGGTTGGGCAGCGACAGCTTGGTGATCGTGCGCAGCGCCTGGCCGTACTGACGATGGAGCGGGCCGGTCGTGTAGGGCAGGTCGTACTTCTCACACAGGGCCCGCACCTTGACCGCGATCTCGGGGTAGCGGTTGCTCGGCAGGTCGGGGAACAGGTGGTGCTCGATCTGGAAGCCGAGGCTGCCCGAGAGGATGTGCAGCAGCTTGCTGCCGGTGAAGTTGGCCGAGCCGAGCAGCTGGCGCAGGTACCACTCGGCGCGGGTCTCGTCCTCGAGCTCCTCCTCGGTGAAGTGCAGAGCACCGTCGGGGAAGTGGCCGCAGAAGATGATCATGTAGGACCACAGGTTGCGGGTGAGGTTGGCCGTCGCGTTGGCCTTCAGCGTGCTGACCGCGCCGGGGCCGGACAGCAGCGGGTAGATGACGTAGTCCTTGCCGACCTGGCGGCGCACCTTGCGGGCGATCTGCCGGAGCTGGCGCTTCATCTCCTTCGGGTCCTTGCGGCCCTTGCGGATCGCCTCGATGTCCAGGTCGTGCAGCGCGACGCCCCACTGGAACAGCGTGGCCAGCATCGCGTTGTAGATCGGCTGGCCGATGTTGATCGGGTGCCAGCGCTGCTCGCGCGCCATCCGCAGCA
>JAWWPM010000582.1:0-7583 GCA_033854915.1 Nocardioidaceae bacterium | reverse complement strand
ACGCTGGAAGGCTGTGACAGCACGTACCACCTGGTGGACCTGCTCCAGAACGGCGACCGGATCGAGCTCGACGATCGCGGCGAGTTCGGCGTCGTGCTCGAGGGTTACGGCTATCGCTGGCTGCGGCTGATGTCCCCCCGCGCGCGACGTCTGGCCTGAGCCGCGCCTCCCTCGTCGCTCGTCGTACCGGCCCTAGGCTGCGGGCATGAAGGTCGCGCAGGTCGTGCTCCTCGTGCTGCACCTGCTCGGGGTGCTGGCGCTGCTGGTCGGGATCCTCGTCCAGATCCGCAAGCCCGAGAAGCGGGTGCTCGGCCCGATGCGTGACGGCATCGGTACGACGTTCGTCGCCGGCCTCCTGCTCGTCGGCGTGCTCGAGGCACGCGACCAGGACGTCGACGGGACCCAGGTCGGCGTGATGTTCGGGATCGGCCTGGTGATCCTGGTGCTGGTGATGGCCAACCTCCGCAAGGACCACATCCCCGACTGGTTGTACTGGCTGATCCTGGTGCTCACCGTGGCCGACATCGGGGTCGCCTACTCGCTGTAGCCGGCGGGGTCCGGCCCGCCGGACGGACGGCCGTGCCCGCCCGGGGGTGCCCGCACGTAGGGTTGATCCGAGATGAGCGAGACCGTGCAGACCCGGCCGCGACAGCCGTCCGCCGACGAGCTGTTGGCCGGCCTCAACGAGCCCCAGCGTGCTGCGGTCGTCCACGAGGGCACGCCGCTGCTCGTGGTCGCCGGCGCCGGCTCGGGCAAGACCCGGGTGCTCACCCGCCGGATCGCGTGGCTGGTCTCGCAGCGAGGCGCCCACCCCGGCTCGATCCTGGCGATCACCTTCACCAACAAGGCCGCCGCGGAGATGAAGGAGCGGGTCGAGGAGCTGGTCGGCCCCCGGGCGCGGCTGATGTGGGTCTCCACCTTCCACTCCGCCTGCGTACGCATCCTGCGCAAGGAGATCGACAAGCTCGGCTACAAGTCGAGCTTCACCATCTACGACGCCGCCGACTCCAAGCGGCTGATGGGCATGGTCGTCAAGGATCTCGACCTCGACCCCAAGCGCTACCAGCCGGGCGCGATCCTGCACTGGGTCTCCTCCCACAAGAACGAGCTGCGCACCCCCGACGACGTTGCTGCGGACACGCACAACAAGTTCGAGGAGGCCTACGCCGCGGCCTACGTCCGCTACCAGGCCCGGCTGCGCGAGGCCAACGCCCTCGACTTCGACGACATCCTGACGCTCACGGTCGAGGTGTTCGCGACCTTCCCCGAGGTGCGTGAGACCTACCGGCGCCGTTTCCGGCACGTGCTCGTCGATGAATACCAGGACACCAACCACGCGCAGTACGCCCTGATCCACCAGCTCTGCGCCGACGAGCTCGAGGAGAGCTCGGTCGACGCGCCTGTCGACCGGGTGCCGCCCGCCGAGCTGATGGTCGTCGGCGACGCCGACCAGTCGATCTACGCGTTCCGCGGCGCCAACATCCGCAACATCCTCGACTTCGAGCAGGACTTCCCCGACGCGACCTCGATCCTGCTCGAGCAGAACTACCGCTCCACCCAGAACATCCTCAACGCGGCCAACTCCGTGATCGGCAACAACCAGGGCCGCAAGCCGAAGAACCTCTGGTCCGATGCCGGCGCCGGCGCGAAGATCACCGGTTACGTCGCCGACGACGAGCGCGACGAGGCCCGCTTCGTCTCCGGCGAGATCGACACCCTGACCGACGCCGGCTCACGGCCCGGCGACGTCGCCGTCTTCTACCGCACCAACGCCCAGTCGCGGGTCTTCGAGGAGGTCTTCGTCCGGCTCGGCATGCCCTACCGCGTGGTCGGCGGGGTGCGCTTCTACGAGCGCCGCGAGGTGCGCGACGCGCTGGCCTACCTCCGGATGCTGGTCAACTCCGACGACGAGGTCTCGCTGCGCCGGATCCTGAACACCCCCAAACGCGGCATCGGCGACCGCGCGGTCGAGTGCGTCACGTCGTACGCCGCCCGGGAGCGGATCACCTTCTGGGAGGGACTGCGGCACGCCGACCAGGCGCCCGGTCTGGCGACCCGGTCGCTGACCGCGATCCAGGGTTTCGTGGCTCTGGTCGAGGAGCTCCAGTCGATGGTCGAGGCGGGCGAGCGCGCCGACGTCGTGCTCGAGTCGGTGCTGGCCCGGTCGGGCTATCTCGACGAGCTCGAAGCCTCCGACGACCCGCAGGACGGCACCCGCCTGGAAAACCTCGCGGAGCTGGTGGCGGTCGCCCGCGAGTTCTCCGACGACCCGATCGCGGGCCCGTCCGCCGACCCCACCGACGTCGACGCCGGCATCGTCGCGCCCGGGCTCTCCGACTTCCTCGAGCGCGTCGCGCTGGTCGCCGACACCGACCAGATCCCCGATGCCCCCCGCGAGGACGACGGCGGCATGGTCACCCTGATGACCCTGCACACCGCCAAGGGGCTGGAGTTCCCCACCGTGTTCCTGACCGGGCTCGAGGACGGCGTCTTCCCGCACTCACGCAGCCTCGACGACGGCGGCGAGCTCGAGGAGGAGCGCCGCCTCGCGTACGTCGGTCTCACCCGGGCCCGCGAACGCCTCTACCTCTCCCGTGCGCTCGTCCGCTCGGCCTGGGGCGCGCCGGCACACAACCCCGGCTCGCGCTTCCTCGGCGAGGTGCCCGAGGAGCTGGTCGACTGGCGTCGTACCGAGGCCGACCAGGTCCACTGGCAGCGCCCGGACCTCACCCGGACCACCGGCTTCGGCGAGCCCACCGCCGCCGGCCGCCGCAACTTCACCGCCGCGGCCGCCCGCGCCGACGCCGCCGCGAAGTCCAAGCCCGCGCGCGTCGTGCCGTCCCTGGCGCCGGGTGAGCGGGTGCTGCACAACTCGTTCGGGATGGGCACCGTCGTCGCGGTGGAGGGCGTCGCCGACAAGGCGGTCGCGTCCATCGACTTCGGCTCCGAGGGCGTCAAGCGGCTCCTGCTGAGGTATGCCCCGGTCGAGAAGCTCTGACTCTCCAGGGGCGGCGGTGGGTCGGCGCCTGCGGCGCCGGTCTTGCGGCCTCGACGCGACTTCGTCGCGTTCCGCTGCTCGCTCAGGGATGCAGGCCGTGGACTTCGAGGGCGGTGAAGGGGTCGACCGGGTCGCCGCCGCCGGGGTGGACCTCGAGGTGCAGGTGCGGGCCGGTGACGTTGCCGGTGGAGCCGACGTACCCGATGACCTGACCGGGCCGGACGACGGCGCCGACGGAGGTCCCGAACTCGTTCTGGTGGCAGTACCACAGCTCGGTGCCGTCGGGCAGGGTCTCGATCGTGCGGTTGCCGTAGGCGCCGGAGTAGCCGACCTCGCTGATCGTGCCGCCGGCGACGGCCATGATCGGGGTGCCGGTCGACGCAGCGAAGTCGAGGCCGGTGTGGAAGTGCGACCAGAGCGAGCTGTAGTCACCGAAGCGTGCGGTGAGGTGGTAGACGCCGGGCTGCACGGGGAGCACCCACTGGTGGAGCTTGATCTTGGCGGCCTGCTGCTCGGCCTTCGCCGCGAAGGCCGAGAGCGCCGCGTCGCGCTGCTTGGCCTGGGCGTCCGCGGCGGCCTGGAGGCTGGCGCCGTTGGCTTGCGACAGCGTCTGCCGGTTGGAGTCTCGACTGATCACGGCGGTGCGGCCACCGAGCAGGCTCGCGGAGCCGACCGCGCTGCTGCCGGACAGCGCGCTTGCCGGCGCGAGGTGGTGCGGTGCAGCGCTGTCGGCGAGGCCGGGGTGCACGGCCTGGAGGGCGCCGGCGACGGAGATCCCGAGCACAGCGACGCCCATCAGCACGGGTGCGGACAGCAGGCTCGGGAACGCCGAACGACGGGTCGCGGCCCGGCGTCCGGCTGCGCGCGGGGCGGCCCGCGCGGCCCGCAGCGGAGCAGGGACTGTGGCCTCGACGGGCACGTCGTCGGAGAGGGCGACCGGCACGCGCAGCACGGCCGGCACCTGGAGGGCGGCCGGGACCGGTGCCTCGATCGGCCGCGTGGCAAGGGCCGGCACCGGCGAGGGCGCCGTGACGTGGAAGTCGATCGGGGCCGGGGCGGGGACTCGCACCGGAAGCGGGGCAGTGACCGGGAGCGGCTCCGGCTCCACGGTGAGCTGTGCCTGGGCGATCCGGCGGCCGACGTAGGGCTCGGCGGTGACCTTCTCGCTGGCGTGACGGGCGACCCGCTTCCCGGTCGGTGGGGCGACACGTGTGCCGCCCGTACCGGCGCGGTGGTCACCCATGCGTGTGCTCCCGGGGTCAGCGAGTCGAGGTCAGTTGGTCAAGGCGGAAACCCGACCATAACGGAAAGGTCACGAGGGGTGAAATCACGCGGGCGAAATCGGTGCATGAATGCCGGTCCAGTGGGTACCTGCGCACTGGGAGGGGCCAACGACGTACGTCGGTTAGTCTGCGGCCATGGCCTCCAGCACCGCGTCCCAGCGCATCCGCATCGTGGTCGCCAAGCCCGGACTCGACGGGCACGACCGCGGCGCCAAGATCGTGGCGCGGGCCCTGCGCGACGCCGGCCACGAGGTGATCTACACCGGCCTGCACCAGACGCCCGAGCAGATCGTGGAGACCGCCATCCAGGAGGACGCCGACCTGATCGGGCTGTCGGTGCTCTCGGGTGCGCACATGACGCTCTTCCGCCGGCTGCTCGAGCTGCTCGGCGAGCGCGGCGCAGAGGACATCCGGGTGTTCGGCGGCGGGATCATCCCCGACGAGGACATCCCGGTGCTGGAGGAGCTCGGGGTGGCCAAGGTGTTCACCCCCGGCGCAACGACCGGTGAGATCACCGGCTGGGTCGCGCAGGCCTTCGCCGATCAGCCCTGAGTGGGGCTCCGGCGCTCGACGTCGAGGACGATCCGGACCCGCTGACCCGACTGCTGCGCCGTCCGGAAGCGCATCCGGCTCGAGGTGATCCGCCGCGGCAGCAGCGGCCGACCGACCCCCAGCGTGACGGGGGTCATGCCGAGGTGCACCTCGTCGAGCAGCCCGGCGTCGTCGAACTGGCCGACGAGGTCGCCGCCGCCGATGATCCAGATGTCCGTGCCCGCCGCGGCCGCGACCAGCTCGTCGTACACCCCGGCGACCTCGCCCGAGACGAAGTGGAGGTCGACCCCCGGGATGCCGGGCAGGTCCTGGTGGGTGAAGACCCACAGGGGTCGGTCGCCGTAGAACTCCTGCCACTGCAGGGGGTGCTCGGTGAAGTGGTGCTCGAGCATCCAGCGGTAGGTCGTGGTGCCGGTGACCAGCGGCCCGATCCGGCCGATGAAGGCGTCCCAGCTGCCGTCGTCGGCACCGTGCGGCACCTCGAAGAGCCAGTCGAGCGAGTCGTGCTCGTCGGCGATGAAGCCGTCGAGGGTGCAGGCGGTGAAGTAGGCGACCCGGGTCATGGCCACACCGTACGAGCGCCCGCCGACGTCGGCCTTGACCCTGCTTGCGCATCCGGCTGGGTACGACGTGTGCCCCAGGTCACCCCACCCCGACTTGGCTCCCCGCCGCGAGGCGGGACTAGGGTGCCGGAGGGTCCGTCGACGACACCCCCTTCCGGTGACGCGTCGACACACCGGGCCGTCACATCGGGCGGCCACATCGCGGCCCGCTGCCGGGCGTCGTACGGAGGTTGGTTGATCGTGGATCTGATGGAGTTCCAGGCGAAGGAGCTGTTCGCCAGGCACGGTGTGCCGGTGACGGTCGGGACCGTCGTCACGACGCCCGAGGACGCTGAGTCGGCGGCCGAGGCCGAGGGCGGCCGCGTGGTCGTCAAGGCCCAGGTGAAGACCGGTGGCCGCGGCAAGGCCGGCGGCGTGAAGCTCGCCCAGGACCCGCAGGACGCCGTGGCGAAGGCTCGCGAGATCCTCGGCATGGACATCAAGGGCCACACCGTGCACCGCGTGCTGATCGCCCCCGCGGCGGACATCGCGGAGGAGTACTACTTCTCGTTCCTGGTCGACCGGGCCAACCGCGACTACCTCTGCATCGCCTCCACCGAGGGCGGCGTCGAGATCGAGGTCACCGCGCACGAGAACCCCGACGCGATCGCCCGCGTCTCGATCGACCCGCTCGTGGGGGTCGACGACGCGAAGGCCGACGAGATCGTGGCCGCCACCGGTTTCGACGCCGACGTTGCCGAGCAGGCCAAGGACGCGATCAAGAAGCTGTGGGACGTCTTCGTCAAGGAGGACGCCACCCTGGTCGAGGTCAACCCGCTGGTGAGGCTCGGCGACGGCACCATCGAGGCGCTCGACGGCAAGGTCTCCCTCGACGACAACGCGGAGTTCCGACACGAGGACCACGTGCAGTTCGAGGTCACCGAGGGTGTCGACCCGCTCGAGCTCGCGGCGCAGGAGAAGGGCCTCAACTACGTCAAGCTCGACGGTGCCGTCGGCATCATCGGCAACGGCGCCGGCCTGGTCATGTCGACGCTGGACGTCGTGGCGTACGCCGGTGAGAAGCACGGCGGCGTCAAGCCCGCCAACTTCCTCGACATCGGCGGCGGCGCCTCGGCCGAGGTGATGGCCAACGGCCTCGACATCATCCTGAACGACGCCCAGGTCAAGTCGGTGTTCGTCAATGTCTTCGGCGGCATCACCGCCTGCGACGAGGTCGCCAACGGCATCGTCGGTGCCCTCCACCGGCTGGGCGACGAGGCCAACAAGCCGCTCGTCGTACGCCTCGACGGCAACAACGTCGAGGAGGGCCGCCGGATCCTCCAGCAGGCCAACCACCCGCTGGTGACGCTCGTGGACACCATGGACGGTGCGGCCGACCGGGCCGCCGAGCTCGCCAACGACTGAAGGACGAGGACTTTTCGATGGCAATCTTCCTGACCGAGAGCTCCAAGGTCGTCGTCCAGGGGATGACGGGATCCGAGGGGATGAAGCACACCCAGCGGATGCTGGACTCCGGCACCACGATCGTCGGCGGCGTCAACCCCCGCAAGGCCGGCCAGAGCGTCGACTTCGCGGACGGCTCGGTGCCCGTGTTCGGCTCGGTGGCCGAGGCGATCGCCGAGACCGGCGCAGACGTGTCGGTGGTCTTCGTGCCGCCGGCGTTCACCAAGGACGCCTGCATCGAGGCGATCGACGCCGGCATCGGCCTGCTGGTCGTGATCACCGAGGGTGTGCCGGTGCACGACACCGCGGAGTTCCGCGCGTACGCCGAGGCCAAGGGCAGCACCCGGATCATCGGGCCCAACTGTCCTGGCCTGATCAGCCCCGGCAAGTCCAACGCCGGCATCATCCCCGCCGACATCACCAAGGCGGGCCGGGTCGGCCTGGTCTCGAAGTCGGGCACCCTGACCTACCAGATGATGTACGAGCTGCGTGACTTCGGCTTCTCGTCGGCCATCGGCATCGGTGGCGACCCGATCATCGGCACCACCCACATCGACGCCCTGGCCGCCTTCGAGGCCGACCCCGACACCGACGCGATCGTGATGATCGGCGAGATAGGCGGCGACGCCGAGGAGCGTGCGGCGGCCTACATCAAGGACCACGTGACCAAACCGGTCGTCGGCTACGTCGCCGGCTTCACCGCTCCCGAGGGCAAGACCATGGGCCACGCCGGCGCCATCGTCT
>JAWWPM010000581.1:0-17430 GCA_033854915.1 Nocardioidaceae bacterium | reverse complement strand
CGCGTGTACCTGGACGGCGGCCCCGGCAACGACCGGCTCACCTCGGCCGCGACCGCTCGGAGCATCCTGTTCGGTCGCTCCGGTGACGACACGCTGACCACCAGCTCGTTCGAGCTCTCCCTCTTCTCCGAGGCCGGCGACGACACGATCACGACCACGCACACTGAATTCGTCAGCTTCGACGCCCGGGCGGCTCCGGTAGGCATCCGGTTCGACGCAGCGCAAGGCCTCCTGACCGGGCGCGGACACACCGAGCTCCACTTCGCACCCGGCACTACGGTGCAGCTGGGGGGTAGCTCGCACGACGACGTCCTCATCGGAACGGCGGGCGTCGACGTGCTCGAAGGCGCCGGCGGAGCCGACCTGGTCCGGGCTGGCCACGGAGCCGACGTGATCGCGTTCAGCGGCGCCGACCACGTGCACGGTGGCCGGGGAAACGACCTTCTCCACGGCACCTTCGTCCCGGGCACCGCTCAGGTTGTCGACGGTGGCCCGGGTGCCAACCAGCTGCTGGCGAAGCTGAGCACCCGGAGGCCGACCTCGGTGTGGGACCACGTCCTGATCGACCTGGGGACAGACGCGTTCGAGGCCGACGGCAAGACGACCGCCCTCGCCGGCGTCTTCACATCGCTGGTGCTCGACGGGCGGGCCACCCGATCACTGACCGTCCTCGGCACAGGTGGCGCGGACTCGTTCTGGCTCCACAAGGGCTCGCCCGACACCGTGGTCGACGCCGGGGCAGGCAACGACGTCCTGCGCCTCGGGGCCGGAGACGACACGATCGACGGAGGGAACGGGAACGACACGGCCGACGCGGGCGCGGGCAACGACACCTGCACGTCGGTGGAGACCCCGACCCGCTGCGAGACCTCAACGCCCTAGGTGCGCGGGCCGGCACCGAACGGAACTGGGGCGCGGGACGTAGGTTCGGGGCATGCGGGCCGCCCATCGCTGGAGCCTCGTCGCCGCGACGTGTGCCCTGGCCGTCGTCGTGCCGGCCGGCGTGCGCGCCTGGCCGGTGCCCGATCGGGACCTGTCCGCCGCGCAGGTGCTGGCGCTGGTCCGCGCCGGCGAGGACACGGCGTACTCCGGGACGGTCGAGACCCGCGGCCGCCTCGGGCTGCCGGTCTCGGACCACTTCACCGACATCGCCGACCTGCTCGGGGGCAACACCCGGCTGCAGGTGTGGTGGCGCAGCGGCCAGGACTGGCGGGTCGACAAGCTGCTCGACACCGGGGAGGTCGACCTCTTCCACCGCGGCCGGGCGACGATCGCCTGGGACTACGAGCGCGCAGAGGCCCGCACCAGTGTCGACCCCGCGATCCGGCTCCCGCGCGATGCCGACCTGCTTCCGCCCGCGCTCGCCAGTCGGGCTCTCGTGGCCGTCACCCCCTCGGAGGTCACCCGGCTGGCGCCGCGACGCATCGCCGGGGTCGACGCCGTCGGCCTGCGGGTCGATCCTGCCGATGAGCGGACCAGCGTCGACCACGTCGACCTCTGGGCCGACCCGTCGACGGGCGCGGTGCTGGCCCTCGACGCTTACGGCGGAGGTGCGCAGCCGGCCCTCAGCACGGCGTTCACCAGCGTCAGCCTGCACACGCCGCCCCGGTCGGCGACGTCGTTCCATCCGGCACCGGGCCTGCGGCAGAGCGTCGACGACATCCTCGACATCGCCGACGCCGCCAACCAGTTCGCCCCGGTCACCCCGCCCAGCGCGGTCGCCGGCCTGCCCAAGTCGGCCGCCTCGCGCGAGGCCGTCGGGGTGTACGGCGACGGGTTGACGCAGCTGATGGCGCTGCCGCTCCAGTCGCGCGACGCCTTCTACCTGGCCGACCAGCTCCGGAGGAACGGCGCGGCGATCGTCCACGGCACGCCACTGCTCCGGGTCGGGCCCCTCGGGGTCTACCTGGTGACCTCCCACCACCCCTTCGACTTCGCCTGGCTGGTGACCGGGACCGTCACCGACGACACCTTGGTCCGCGCCGGGCGCGACCTGGTGGCCGGGGCGCGGTACCGATGATCCGGACCCGCGGCCTGACCAAGAGGTACGGCGCGGTGGTCGCCGTCGACGGGCTGGACCTCGAGGTGTCCGAGGGTGATGTCTACGGCTTCCTGGGTCCGAACGGCTCCGGCAAGACCACCACCGTGCGGATGCTGCTCGGACTGGTGCTCGCGACGTCGGGCACCATCGAGCTCCTGGGCCGGACGATGCCCGGCGCCGCCGGCGAGGTGCTGCCACAGGTGGGTGCGCTCGTCGAGGGGCCGGCCGCCTACCCCGCCATGTCGGGACGGGCCAACCTGACGCTCTTCGACTCGATGGGTCCGGGCGGCTCGAGGGCGGGCCGGAGCGGTCGCGTCGACGACGCGCTCGACGCGGTGGGGCTCGGTGGCGTGGACGGGCGACCGGTCCGCGCGTACTCCCTGGGGATGCGGCAGCGACTCGGACTGGCCGCCGCCCTCCTGCGGACGCCGCGGCTGCTGGTGCTCGACGAGCCGACCAACGGGCTCGACCCGCAGGGCATCCGCGAGATCCGCGACCTGCTGCTCGCGCTGAACGCCCGCGGCACCACCGTGTTCATGTCGTCGCACCTGCTGGCCGAGGTCGAACACCTCTGTGATCGGGTCGGGGTGCTCGACCGCGGGCGGCTCGTCCTCCAGGAGCGGATCGACGTGCTCCGCCGGCCCACCGGCCGCCTCCAGGTGCGGACCCCCGACGTCGCGGCCGCCCGAGCCCTGCTCGACGGACAGGTGGAGCACGCCGACGCCGAGGGGCTGCTGGTCCGGCACGCCGACCCAGCGGCGCTCAACGCCCTGCTGGTCGGGGCCGGGGTCCGCGTCGAGATGCTCGCACCGGAGCACCGCACCCTGGAGGACGTCGTGCTCGAGGCGACCCAGGCCGGCTCGGACCGGGTGGCGCGGACATGATCGTCGTGGAGCTGCGCAAGATGCTGCGCAGCCGGCGGACCTGGGTGACGATCGCCGTGATCGACTCCCTGCCGTCCCTGGTCGCGGTGCTGCTGTCGGTCACCGACCTCGCGCCGCGGCCCGGCACGGGGCCTGCGTTCCTGTCCGCCGTGCTCGCCGACGGTGCGCTCTTCCCGCTCGCCGCGATCGCGATCATCCTGCCGCTCTTCCTGCCCGCGGCCGTCGCGATCACGGCCGGCGAGACCATTGCCGGCGAGGCCCAGCAGGGGACGCTGCGCTACGTCCTGATCCGGCCGGTCGGACGGACCCGGCTGCTCGTGGCCAAGCTGCTCTCGGTGATGGCCTTCGTGCTGCTCACCCTGCTCGTCGTCGCGATCACGGCGTACGTCCTCGGCATCGTGCTGCTCGGTCACCAGGACGCTTCGGCCGTCACCACGACCTTCTCCGGGACCCAGCTGACGACCCCACAGCTGGTCGCACGCACCGGGCTCGCACTCACCTACGCACTGCTCTCGATGCTCGGGGTCGCGGCGGTCGCGCTGTTCCTGTCGACCGTCGTGCGCTCGCCCCTCGCGGCAGCGATGGGCACCCTCGCGCTGCTGATCGGCTCGACCCTCCTGCTCACCCTCGACGCGTCCGACAGCCTGCGGCCCTACCTGGTCACGCGCTACTGGCTGGCCTTCGTCGACCTCTTCCGCGACCCGATCCTCTGGCACGACGTCGTCCACGGCGTGCTGCTGCAGGCGGGCTACGTCGTGGTGTTCCTGGGCGCAGGTTGGGCCAACTTCGTGACCAAGGACATCACCGACTGAGCGCCTTCAGTCGGCGCGGCACACCGACGACGGTGGTACGACGGGCAGCCGGCGGCCCAGCACGACCAGCACCATCGCGATCACGGCCGGGTCCTCCGGCAGCTGACCGTGGGTGACCGACCGGCCCGGGCAGACCGACTGCACCGCGACGTCGAGCGCTCCGTCGAGCGACGCGGTCTGCGGCGGGGTGGAGATCCGGTCGTCGGTGGTCCAGATCGAGACCCACTGGGGGCCGGGCGGTGTCTCGTCACCGGAGTTCAGGGAGCGGAGCAGGTCGCTGTCGGTGGCCAGCTGCTGACACGCCACCGGGCAGGCGTCGGGGGCGATGTCGGTGGCCAGGGCGGCCAGGTCGGTGCCGTGCTGCGGCGAGCCGAGGGTGACGATGCGCCGGGCGACCGACCCGCCGTCGTACGCCCGGAGCCAGAGGCGCACGGTGACCCCGCCGGCCGAGTAGCCGACGACGTCCACCGACGCCGCGTCGCCGCTGAGCGCGGCCTGGACTGCCGTCTGCAGCACGCCGGCCTGGGTCTCGAGATCGCCGGTGCCGTTGCCCGCCAGCTGCACGATGATCGCCTCGCGGCCGTGTGCCCGCAGTGCCCGGGCCAGGGTCTCGAGACCGCCGGTGCCCCCGCCGTACCCCGGCACGATCAGCACCGGCGGCTGGGCGTCCTGCGCGACGGGAGTGACGTCGTGGCCGGACCCTCGCAGCGCCGAGACCCCCAGCGCGGTGCCGGTTGCCAGCAGCGCGGCCACGACTGCTCCCCCGACCAGCAGGAAGAGCCGGCGGCGGGCCGGCGCCAGGGAGCTGAGCACGCCACCAGTCTCCCCGAGCGGAAAAAGGCGGTCGGGGCGTGCGGGCTAGCAGCCGCCGGCGACCGCCGGGATCACCGAGATCTGGGTGCCGTCGGGGGTGGCCGTCGCGAGGTTGTCGAGGAAGCGGACGTCGTCGTTCCCGACGTACACGTTGACGAAGCGGCGCAGCTCGCCCTGCTCGTCGATGATCCGGCCCTTGATCCCGGAGTAGCTGCTGTCCAGGCTGTCGAGCACCTCGGTCAGCGTCGCACCCTCGGCGGACACCTCGGACTCACCACCGGTATAGGTGCGCAGGATCGTCGGGATGCGGACGGACACACTCATGGGTTTCTCCTCCTTGGCAGGATAGTCCGTGACGTTCTGCAGGCATTTCGTCTCGAAACACCTGCGTTTCGTCACGGACTATCCCAGAGAATCGGGTCGGTCAGGCGATGCCGGTGGCGACGAAGGCAGCGTACGACGGGGCGATGGTCGCCGCAGGGCCGACCGCGTCCCCGACGGCGTCCAGGGTCTTCAGCCCGTGGCCGGTGTTGATGACCACGGTCTCCAACGTCGGGTCGAGCCGGCCGGTCTCGACCAGCTTCTTCAGCACGCCGACCGTGGTGCCGCCGGCGGTCTCGGTGAAGATGCCCTCGGTGCGCGCCAGCAGCACGATCCCGGCCCGGACCTCGTCGTCGGTGATGTCCTCGACCGCCCCGCCGGTCTCGCGGCAGATGTCGAGCACGTAGACGCCGTCGGCGGGATTGCCGATGGCCAGGCTCTTGGCGATCGTGTCCGGCTTGACCGGGCGGATGGCGTCGGCGCCGGACTTGTAGGCGGCCGAGACCGGCGAGCAGCCGTTGGCCTGGGCGCCGTACACCCGGTAGGGCTTGTCCTCGACCAGGCCGAGGGCGATGAGCTCCTGGAACGCCTTGTGCACCTTGGTCAGCTGGGAGCCGGAGGCCACCGGGATCACGATCTGGTCGGGCAGCCGCCAGCCGAGCTGCTCGGCGATCTCGTAGCCAAGGGTCTTGGAGCCCTCGGCGTAGAACGGGCGGACGTTGACGTTGACGAACGCCCATCCGTCCTCCTCGCCGGCGATCTCCGAGGCCAGCCGGTTGACGTCGTCGTAGGTGCCGTTCACCGCGATCAGGTTCTCGGTGTAGACCGCGGAGTTGACCTGCTTGGGCTTCTCGAGGTCCGACGGGATGAACACGACGGTCTTGATGCCGGCCCGAGCGCCGGCCGCCGCGACGGCATTGGCGAGGTTGCCGGTCGAGGGGCAGGCGAAGACCTTGGCGCCGAACTCGCGCGCCGCACTCAGTGCGCAGGCCACGACGCGGTCCTTGAAGGAGTTGGTGGGGTTGGTGCTGTCGTCCTTGACCCAGAGCGTGTCGATGCCGAGCTCTCGGCCGAGGTTGCCGGCCCGCAGGAGCCGGGTGTAGCCGGGCTCCATGTTCGGGCTCTGGGCGATGTCGGTCGGCACCGGCAGCAGCGGCTGGTAGCGCCAGATGTTGCGCGGCCCCGCCTCGATCTGGGCGCGGGTCACGGTGCCGAAGTCGTAGGCGATCTCCAGCGGGCCGAAGCACTCCGGACATGCGTAGTGCGGGCCGAGCGGGAGCTCGTGACCGCACTCGCGGCAGGACAGCGCCCGGGCACTGCCGAAGGCGCCTTCGCGATGCGTGGTCGTGGACGTCGTCTCGGACACGAGCGGGGTCACTGGTGACTCCTCCTTCTCATCTTCCCCGCGACGACCCTCGCCATGGGACGGATTTGGCACCTGGTTTCCACGACCGTCCGTGTCAGACACGCAGGGCAGGATCGCGGCGGTTGCCGGGACGTCAACGGGCCGTTCCCTCAGTCCCTCTCGATGAGCTGTCCACCAGAGTAGGTGGGGTCGTCTCAGCATGCGAATCCATCATCCATATGCTGGACGCGGGTGATCAGCTCCGGGAAGCGTCCTCGGTGAGCCTGCGGAGGAGGTCGAGCACGCCGTCGGGCCCGGGTACGACGACGTCGGCGAGCTCGAGGAGCGTGCTCTCCTCCTTCGACGCCGAGCAGACCAGCAGCGTGGCAAGTCCCTGCGCCCGGAGCTCGGCCACGGCCTCGAAGGCCTCGACGTCGCCGAGGTCGTCGCCGGCGAACAGGAACCCTCCGGCTTCGACCTCCTTGGCCAGGTTGCGCACCACCACGCCCTTGTCCATCCCCGGTGAGCGCACCTCGATCACGTTGCGACCGGGCTCGACCACGAGGCCGTGCCGGTCGGCGAGCTCGCGCAGCCCCGGCAGCATCCGGTCGTAGGCACCCGCCGGGTCGTCGAGCCGGCGGGTGTGCGCGGCGATGGCCAGACCCTTGTCCTCGATGAAGGCGTCCGCGGCGCCGGCCTCGCGCAGCACCCGCGGCAGGTCGCGCAGGAACGCCGAGAGCCCGTGCGGCGGCCGGGGCGAGACGACGCGGCGCCGGGTGGAGCTCCAGCGCTCGTAGCCGTACTGCCCGAAGACGAAGAGCTCCCGGCCGGTGTCACCGATCTCGCGGCCGACGTCGTCGAGGCCACCGAGCGCCAGTGCCTTGCGGGCCGGGCGGCCGGTGATCACGGCGACCGCGCGCACGACCGCGGCCAGCGCGAGCAGCACGCCGGGGGCGTCGGGGTGGATGTGGGCGGTCTCGGGGTCGTCCACGATCGGGGCGAGGGTGCCGTCGAAGTCGAGACCGACCACCGTCGTCGACGCTGCGGCGACCAGTGCGTCGTACCGCTGCCGCCCCTCGGCGGACGTGAACTCCACGGCCCCACCCAATCACGCACGGGTGGCCGGTGGACGAGCGGAGTCGAGACTCAGTGCGTCGAGGTGCCCGTCGGACCGGTCAGGATCACCGTGAGGCGGTCGAGCCGCATCGGCGTCACCGCGGGCATCGAGCGCCGGATGCCGAGATCGAGGGCCAGCAGATGTCCGGCCGCCTTGAGCCGCGGTGGGTAGTACACCGTGGAGGCCGGGATCGTGCCGTACCAGTTGTCGGAGCCGACCACCTGCCAGCCGGCGTGGGCCGCCTGGCCCGCGACCCGACCGGCCAGCCCGCTGACGCTGGAGTTGTTGAAGACCTCGACGACGACCTTGCCGCGGTCCACCTTCGGGCCGCTGGGCTTCTGGCTGTGCCCCTTGGCGGAGTGGGGCTTCGGCGGGGTGTACGACGAGTGGTGGGCGCTCGGCGTGTGGGTCGCCGCAGCCGGGACCACCTGGCGCTCGTTGGGCGTGGGGTTGCGGGTCGCGACCCAGGCCACCCCGGCCATCGCGACCGCCAGGATGCTCAGGATCACCACGGGCGAGGGGAAGACCACGCCGCGCTGGTCGCGGGCGAGCACCTCAGACCTCGAACCCGAGCCGCCGGGCCGAGCGCGCGCGCTGCCGCTCCGCCCGCATCCGGCGCAGGCGACGGACCAGCAGGGGGTCCTCGACCAGGGCCTCGGGACGGTCGATCAGGGCGTTCAGCACCTGGTAGTAGCGCGTCGCCGACATGTCGAACGACTCACGGATCGCGGTCTCCTTGGCGCCGGCGTACTTCCACCACTGGCGCTCGAACTCGAGGATCTCGCGGTCGCGCTCGCCCAGGCTCGGCCCGGTCTGCTGACCGGACCGTGCGGCTGCGGCGTCCATCCACGTCTCCTGCATGCTCGGGTGCTCGTCAGGGGCACTCTACGCGAGGAATCACAGTCATGTCATTCGCTTGCGGCGCGTCGTGGAATCCGGCTGACTGGGACCATGACCACCACTGCGACCACCACGTGGGGAGTCCTCGCCACCGGACGCATCGCGCGCTCCTTCGCCGGCGATCTGCGACACGTGCCCGGCGCCCGGCTGGGCGCGATCGGCTCCCGCTCCCCCGGCTCGGCCGAGGCCTTCGCCCGGGAGTACGGCGACGGGTCCACCCGCGCGCACGCGTCGTACGACGCGCTGGTGGCGGACCCCGACGTCGACGTCATCTACGTCGCCAGCCCGCACGCCCTCCACCTCGAGCACGCGCGGCTCGCCTTCGCCGCGGGCAAGCCGGTGCTCTGCGAGAAACCGCTCGCCCTGACCCGGGCCGAGGGCGAGACACTGCTCGAGGCGGCCGGCGACCTGTTCTGCATGGAGGCCATGTGGATGGCGTGCCACCCCCTGGTCCGCGAGGTGCAGCGCCGGCTGCGGGCCGGCGACTTCGGCACCCCGCGCCAGGTGCAGGCCGACCTCGGCTTCGTGGTGCCCGAGACCGCCAGCGCCCGGATGCTCGAGCGCGACCTGGGCGCGGGAGCGCTGCTGGACATGGGCATCTATCCCCTGACCTTCGCCCGGATGATGCTCGGCCCCTTCGCCGAGGTCGCGGCCACCGCCACCCTCGCCGACAGTGGCATCGACCTCGATGTGGCGGTCGCCGGGCGGCACGAAGGGGGCGCAGTCTCGGCGCTGACCACCTCGATGACCGCGCACACGCCGCGCACCGCGAGCATCTCCACCGACACGGGCCGGCTCGACGTGCCGGCCCCCTTCCACCACCCGCCGTACGCCCTCTGGACGGCCGCGGGCCGCGAGCCCGAACGCATCGAGACCCCCTCGCCGCTGCTGGGCACCGGGCTGGGCAACGAGGCGGCCCACGTGCAGGACTGCCTGCGCGACGGCCTCTCCGACAGCCCGTTCGTCCCCCGGGCCCAGACCCTCGAGCTGCTGGGGGTCATGGACGACATCCGCCGGGCGATCGGGGTCCGCTACGCCGCCGACGAGGTTGCGGACCCGGTGACAGCCCGCCCCGGCGGATGAGGCCGCCGCCTCCGGCCCTCGCTAGGGTCATGGTGTGTCCCTCCACGGTTCGGCCGACCTCGTCATCGTGGCCAACCGTCTGCCCGTGGACCGGGTCACCCTTCCCGACGGCACCCCGGGCTGGCGCGGGTCACCCGGCGGCCTGGTCACCGCGGTCGAGCCGATCATGCGCGCCAACGACGGCATCTGGATCGGCTGGCCGGGCGGCACCGAGACCGGCTCAGAGACTCAAGAGGAGCCCTTCGAGTACGACGGGATGGTGCTCGACCCGATCTCGCTGAGCGAGGACGAGGTCACCGGCTTCTACGAGGGCTTCAGCAACGGCACCCTCTGGCCGCTCTACCACGACCTGGTCGCCAAGCCGGAGTTCCACCGCGAGTGGTGGGACTCCTACGTCGCGGTCAACCAGCGCTTCGCCGAGCACGCTGCCGACCGGGCCGCCGAGAACGCCACCGTGTGGGTGCACGACTACCAGCTCCAGCGGGTGCCGCAGCTGCTCCGCGAGCTGCGCCCGGACCTGCGGATCGGCTTCTATCTCCACATCCCGTTCCCACCTGCGGAGCTGTTCCAGCAGCTGCCGTGGCGACGCCAGCTCCTCGAGGGCCTGCTCGGCGCCGACCTGGTCGGCTTCCAGCTGCCCGGAGGCGCGGCCAACTTCGTCCGGCTGGTCCGCCAGCGGGTGGGCCACAAGACCCATCGCGACCTGGTCTACCTGCCCGACAACCGCACCGTGCGCGCGGCGGCCTTCCCGATCTCGATCGACTACAAGGGCTTCGAGAAGCTCGCCAAGTCCGACGGCGTCCGCGAGCGGGCCGCCGAGATCCGGCAGGCCCTCGGCAACCCCAAGAAGGTCTTCCTCGGCATCGACCGGCTCGACTACACCAAGGGCATCCACGCGCGGCTGCGCGCCTACTCCGAGCTGGTCCGCGACGGCGAGCTCCGGGTCGGCGACGCCGTGTTCGTGCAGGTCGCCACGCCGTCGCGCGAGCAGGTCGAGGAGTACCGCGTGCTCCGCGACGACATCGACCGGCTGGTCGGCCGGATCAACGGCGACCTGGGCCAGATCGGGCGTCCGGCGATCAGCTACCTCCACTCGTCGTACCCCCGCGAGGAGATGGCCGCCCTGTACCGCGCCGCCGACGTCATGGTGGTCACCCCCTACCGCGACGGGATGAACCTCGTCGCCAAGGAGTACGTCGCCTGCCGCTTCGACGACGACGGCGCCCTCGTCCTCTCGGAGTTCGCCGGGGCCGCGGCCGAGCTGCGCCAGGCCTGGCAGGTCAACCCCTACGACCTCAACGGCATGAAGGCGGCGCTGCTCGAGGCCTGCCGCACCGACCAGAAGGACCGATCGCGCCGCATGCGCGCGATGCGCAAGACGGTGAAGCAGGCCGACGTCGCGGCCTGGGCCAAGGGCTTCCTCGACGAGCTGGACGACGTCCGCCCGCCGCACGGCAAGCGGCTCAAGCCGAAGCCGGACGACGCGGCGTAACCACGCACAGCCCCTCTCGTTGGACCTGTGTGGCGCGCGAACGCCATCGAGAGCCGGCACGGGGTCGGGGCAAGTTTCCCCGTGCCGGTGTCTCGGCTCCGGGTCTCGCCCGCGGCCCGGGCCATCCCGCCCCGGGTCGGCCGATGCCACCTCGGGTAGTTTCGCCACGTGGACCTGATACCGAAACCCGATCAGGTCGTCGCCGCGGCCGGCAACCTCGCTCATCGGGTGGTGTACGGCGGCCTGGCCGACCTGCGGCCGATGCCCCGCACCCTGATCGACGAGGGCACGCTGCGCGAGGTCTACCACTACCGCCCGGCCGCCCGGACCTCCGAGCACGGTGACCCGGTCCTGCTGGTGACGCCGCTGGCGGCGCCGGCGATCTGCTACGACCTGCGCCGCGGTTGTTCACTGGTCGAGCACCTGGTCACCGAGGGCCGGCGCACCTACGTCGTGGAGTACGGCGCGGTGTCCTTCCGCGACCGCAACCTCGGCATGGAGCACTGGATCGAGGAGGTCGTCCCGACCGCGATCCGCGAGGCCTCCGCACACGCCGGGGGCCGTCCCGTGCACGTGGTCGGCTGGTCGCTGGGCGGGGTGTTCGCGCTGCTGGCCGCCGCGGACGACGCCTCGCTGCCGATCGCGTCGATCACCGCCCTGGGCTCGCCGTTCGACGTCCGCGAGGTGCCGATGGTCGCCCCGCTGCGACCCTTGCTGAACCTCACCGACGGCCGGGGGGCGATCACCCGGCTCTACCAGGCCGCCGGCGGAGCGCCGCAGCCCCTCGTGCGCTGGGCCTTCCAGCTCTCGTCGTTCCAGAAGCTGGTGACCAAGCCGCTGGCGATGGCGCGCAACCTCGACGATGCCGACTACCTCGCCCAGATCGAGGCCGTCGACCGCTTCACCGCGAACATGATCGCCTACCCCGGCCGCACGTTCGGTCAGCTCTACCACCGGCTGCTCAAGGGCAACGCGCTCGTGGACGGCACGTTCGACATGGAGGGACGCACGATCTCGGTCGCCGCGATCACCGCGCCGGTGCTGATCTTCGGCGGGGCCTCCGACGGCATCGCCCCCATCCCCTCCGTGCGGGCGGCAGTGCCGCTGCTGACCGGCTCTCGCGAGGTGCGCTTCGAGATCGTGCCCGGCGGACACCTCGGCATGCTGACCGGGCGCGGCGCCCGGGGCAGCACGTGGCAGGTGCTGGACGAGTGGATCGAGCAGTGGTCGCAGGCGGACCCCGAGACCTCCGCGCCAGCCGCCACCCCACGTCGTACGACGAAGAAGGCTGCCGCGAAGAAGGCCCCCGCCAGGAAGACCGCAGCCAAGCAGGCGCCGCCGAAGAAGTCGGCCCCGCGGAAGGCGCCGGCGAAGAAGTCGACCGTGAAGGGGGCCCCGGCCAAGAAGGCGCCCGCGAAGAAGGCTGCGGCCAAGCAGGCACCCGCGAAGAAGGGCGCCACGGGGGCGATCGGGACCAACCCGGCTCGTAGGTACGGCTCGGCGGGCTCCCGCGCCCTCGGCCGCTGAGGATTCCCTGCCGTCAGGTGTCCTGACCGGGGCCGCGCCGTTCGTCAACCGGGTGAAGGCGCCGAACGGCGCCGCACCAGACCGAGGAGGTTTGCGATGAAGTACCTGATGCTGCACTCCGTCGACCACGACGCCACCGCCGAGGCCGAGGCCCGGGCGACGCCCGAGGCGCTCGACGCCTGGATCGCCGAGATGACCGCACGCGGTGTGGTGCTCGACGGCTCGAGACTCCAGCCCGTCTCTGACGCGACCACCGTCCGGGCACCGGAGGGCAGGACTGTCGTCACCGACGGGCCGTTCGCCGAGACCAAGGAGCAGGTCGCGGGGTACGACGTGATCGACTGCCCGGATCTCGACTCCGCCGTGGCGGTCGCGGCCGCGCATCCGACCACCCATATCGGCAGCATCGAGGTGCGCGCGTTCGCGCCGGGCATGCCGGACCCGGTGGTGCCCGAGACGCCGGCCGACGGGAAGTACCGCTACCTGATGCTGGTGTGCGCCGACATGCGGCGGGCGATGGCCGCAGCCGCCGCCGACCCCGAAGGTTTCGCCGCCGACCGCCAGCGCGAGACCACGTCCGGTGCCAGCGTCGAGGAGACGAACGACGACGTGGACGTCTGGATCGACGACCTGGGCCCGAAGCGGCTCTACGGCTGGGCTCTGGAGTTCCCCGACCAGGCGGTCACGGTCCGGCGCGTGGACGACCGGGTCGTCACCACCGACGGCCCGTTCGCGGAGACCAAGGAGCAGATCGCGGGCTACGACCTGCTGGAGTGCAACGACCTCGACGAGGCCATCGCGGCCGCGGCCGCCCACCCGGTGGCCGGTGGTGGCGTGATCGAGCTGCGTCCGCTCCGGGCATCCTGAGCCGGGCCGGCATGTCGCAGCCCCCTGACGACGCGGTCGCCCTCACCTTCACCGAAGGGTGGGGGCGGCTGGTCGCCGGCCTGATCGCGTGGTGCGGCGACTGGGACCTCGCCGAGGAGTGCGCGCAGGAGGCGTTCGCGGCGGCGGTGGTGGCGTGGGAGCGGGACGGCGTGCCGGCCGCGCCGCTCGCCTGGCTGACCACGGTGGCGCGCAACCGGGCCCGCGACCGGATGCGACGCCGTACCACCGAGGGCGCGAAGCTGGCCCTGGCCGGCGCCGACGAGACCGTCGAGGTGGCACCGGTCGCGGACGAGGACATCTCCGACGAGCGGCTGCGGCTGATCTTCACCTGCTGCCACCCGGCGCTGCCGGTGCCGGCGCGGGTGGCGCTGACCCTGCGCACCCTCTGCGGACTCACCAGCGCCGAGATCGCGCGGGCGTTCCTGGTCACCGAGTCGACGATGGAGAAGCGCCTGGTGCGGGCGCGCGCGAAGATCCGAAACGCCGGCATCCCCTACCGCGTACCGCCTCCGGAGCTGTGGCACGAGCGGGTCGGGGGCGTGCTGGGGGTGCTCTACCTGATGTTCAACGAGGGGTACGCCGCCTCGTCGGGCGAGTCCGTGCTGCGCGTCGACCTCTCGGCCGAGGCGATCCGGCTGAACCGGTCGCTGGCGGATCTGCTGCCGGGCGAGGATGAGGTGACCGCGCTGCTGGCGCTGATGCTGCTCACCGACGCCCGCCGGCCGGCCCGGGTGCGGCGGGGACGCGTCGTACCCCTGGGTGAGCAGGACCGGACGCTGTGGCTCGCCGCTGAGATCACCGAGGGTGCGGCACTGCTCGAGAGCCGCGAGCCGCCGTGGGGTCCGTACGCCGTGCAGGCCCGGATCGCGTTGTGCCACGACGCCGCACCCAACCCCGACGACACCGACTGGGCCGCAATCGGCCATCTCTACACGCTGCTCCCGGCGACCCCCGTCACCGAGCTCAACCGGGCCGTCGCGGTGTCGATGACCCACGGACCCGCGGCCGCGCTCGAGCTGGTCGACGCCCTCGCCGACGACCTGGCCGGCTACTACCTGTTCGCGGCGACGCGAGCGGACCTGCAGGCCAGGCTCGGGTTGCTGGAGGAGGCCGGCGCCTCGTTGCGGCTCGCGATCGAGCAGGCGCCGACGGGTGCCGAGCGACGGCTGCTCCGCGAGCGGCTCGACGGTCTGGGTCGTGGTTGACTCACCGTCGTACGACGCGACGCAGCGCGACGACGAGCAGCAGGACTGCCGCCAGCAGCACGACGAGTCCGAGCACGGGCTTGATCACCAGCAGCACGATCCCGGCCACGAACAATCCGCCGGCGATCCGGAGCGGGGTAGGGCGCACGTTCGTCAACCCGGGATTGACGTAGACCTGCGGCCGCCACGACGACGGTGCCGGCGCGGCCGGCTGGGCCTGGACGACGCCATGCGGCGGCAGCGGGGGGAGCTCGACCGCCCCGGCACCGGCCGCCCGCAGCTCGCCCATCGTGCGCGCGGCCAGAGCCTGGTCGGTGCGGGTGTCGAGCTCGGCCTGGGTGAGGGCGCCCTGGGCATAGGCCTGGTTGAGACCGTCGGTGACGTGGTTGCGCGCGGAGTCGTCGGCGAGCCAGCCGGCCTGGTCGCGCAGGGCCTGGTCGGTGGCGGCACCCTTGGCTGCCGACCAGTTCTGCATCACCAGCCGGGTCGCCTCGGCGAAGTCCACGCGCCCCGACGCGTCGATCGCGCGGGACAGCTCCTGTCGCAGGCCGACGGTGTGCAGCCCCTTCTCGGTGAGGGTGTACGACGCGCCCGCGGCGACGTCGAGCCGCTCGGCGTACCCCTGGCCGACGGCCCAGTCGAGCAGCGGCGGCACCGGTGTCCCGAGGTCCGGCACCTGGGCCTCGACCTCGGCCGGGGTGTGGGCGCCGGACGCCAGCGCCGAGAGCACCCGCAGCTCGGGCGGGTCGGGATAGATCATGGACGCCATTGTGCGACGGCGGCCGTCCTCGTGTTCATGGATCCGTCAACCGCGCACGTCGCGGATCCGCGCGTCACGATCGGGTCACGATGCTCAGACCCCTTGTGGACAAGGGGATTCCGCGCTCTCCATGTCGGTGCACCTATCTCTGGACCCGCCCGCACGGCTACCAGTTCCTCCGCGACCGCTCCGGCACCCTCGGCGTCACCCCCGACCGCCCGTCACCCCTGCCCGCGGAACCGTGAAGAACCGGTCCGCGCATCGCCGGGGGGAGCACTCACAAACCGATGTGAGGACTTCACTAGTCGAGGGCGAATGGCACTCCGTTGACGAGGTCGCGGCAGTATCCGGTCGCGAACTTCTGCACGTTGGTGTGGAACAGAGTCGAGACCCGCTGCGCAGGTATGGAGCACTGGAAGGCGAGGTTGGTGAGCGCGGCTGCGCAGACGAACGCCTCCAACGCGAGTGGCGGGACCGTCAGCCCTGGACGAGCGCTGCAGTACCCCGTCATCAGTGCCTGGCGTACCGAGGCGTCTTGGTAGGAGTACTGGTAGAGGACTACGCCTACATCCCAGAGGTAGGGGGCAAACGCCAACTGGGCAAGGTCGATGAACTGTACGGTCCCGTCGTCGGCCACGATGATGTTGTCAGGGTTCAGGTCGCCGTGGATTGCGCCGAACACGTCCGCAGCCTTCCCGATGGTCTCGATCAGTTCGCCGGCCATGGCGGTTGCTTGTTCGATCGTGTGCCAGGAGTCCTGCGTGAGGGCGTCGGTGATGGAAAGGACGCGCAGGTCGTCGAGCGCCTGACCCAAGTGACGGCTGTCGTAGTGCACAGCCTCACCACCGACTGGTGCCTGCTGCTCTGAGATTGAGTGCCACCGACCCATGAGATCGCCGACGGCATGGGCCTGATCAGTAGTGAGCTCATCGACGTGTTGACCTTCCAGCCACCGCTGGAGCGAGCACGGGAGTGACAAGCCGCGGAAGTGCACGATCGGTAACAGTGCGCCTCTGGGGTCCGACAGCGGAGTCTGGACGGGCAGGTCCGTCGCTGCTGCGATGGTGGCGAGCCACTGGAGGCCACCGTTGATGGCGTGAGCGGAGAGGGGTTCACTGTCCCCCTGCGGAGCGTGAACCTTCAGCAGCAGTCGCCCCGCGTCGGCACTTTCAACCCTGAAGGCGGCCCCCGAGTTGTGGCCCATGAAGACCACCTCTTGGGCGGTCACGTCGAAGGCCCCGAGGGCCGATTCGGCCAACGTGTCGTACGTGGCAGCACGTTCGTCGTCCGGCAGCCCATCCATCAGATCACTGAGCGCACTCACGTCTTGAGACCTCTCACTTGGCGAGGCTCACCCTGCCACCCGGGCTACGTTCGGCCTACTGATCAACGCCCGGACATGCCGCGAGTCGGCGCACTTGCCGAGGTGAGGCTGTTGCCTCGCCTGCCTCGTGAGAGCGTGTCACCCGTGGGAGACACTGCCGAGTTACTGGACAGTTTCTGGGGCATGCGGGGCTGCGATCTCCGACCGCTCGGGGGCGGCATCAACTCGGACACATGGCTGGTCGAGCACCAAGGATCGACCTACGTCGCCAAACGTGTCTCGGCGACCGGGATCGACGATCTGGTCGCGGGATGCGACGTCGCGGCGGCGCTCGCTGAGGCCGGGTTCCTCAGCGGTCCACCAGTGCCCACGTCCGATGGCAGGCTCGTCCTGACTGAGCACGCGATGGCGTTGCTCGAGTACGTCCCCGGGCGCGAACTCGATGGTGAGACTGACCAAGAGCAGCGCTGGATCGCGAGCACGCTGGCAGCCGTCCACCGAGCCGGCGACCCGGCCGAGGGTCCGAGCGCGGCCACGTTCATGACCGACTGGCTCTCGCCGGAGCTGACAGGTGTCCGGGCACATCCCTGGCTCGTGCGGGCCATCGAGACCGTACGCGCCGAGACCGACCCCATGAACCTCACCTGGACCGTGCTCCACACCGATCCGTCCCCCGAGGAGTTCCTGCACAACGACAGCACCGGCGTCACTGGCCTCGTCGACTGGGCTGGGGCCAAGCGCGGCCCGGTCCTGTACGACGTGGCCTCAGCCGTTATGTACGTCGGCCAGGACGAGCACGTGGTCGCCGCCTATCTGGCCGGCCTGCCGGAGCTGTCACCCGAGATCCGAAGCGGACTACCCGCTTTCCTCGGGTTCCGCCACGCCGTCCAAGCCGCCTACTTCGCCTGGCGCCTCGCC
>JAWWPM010000580.1:0-2528 GCA_033854915.1 Nocardioidaceae bacterium | reverse complement strand
GGCCACGACGTGAAGGCGATGACCCGCCACCCCGAGACGTACGACGGACCCGGCACCGCGGTCTACGGCGACGTCGGCGAACGGGCCTCGCTCACCGAGCCGCTCGAGGGTGTCGAGGTCGCGTACTACTTCGTGCACTCCCTCGACAACGACGACTTCGAGAAGCGCGACGCCGACGCCGCCCGGATGTTCGCGAAGGTCGCCGAGCTCTCGGGCGTCCGCCAGATCATCTACCTGGGCGGGCTCGGGCTCGACGACGGCGAGCTGTCCCCGCACCTGCGGTCCCGTCGCGAGGTCGAGGGCCTGCTCGGCTCGACCGGTGTCCCGGTCACCGTGCTGCGCGCCGCGATCGTGGTCGGCAAGGGCGGCATCTCCTGGGAGATGACCCGCCAGCTGGTGAAGAACCTGCCGGCCATGGTGGTGCCGAAGTGGGTGGGCACCAAGACCCAGCCGATCGGCATCGACGACGTCGTGTCCTACCTGATCGGCGTCGCCGGCAACGAGGAGGCGGTCGGCAAGGTGTTCGAGATCGGCGGCCCCGAGGTGCTGACGTACGGCCAGATGCTGCAGCAAGCCGCCCTGGTCATGAACGGCCGCGAGATCCCGGTGGTCGAGATCCCGGTGCTGACCCCGCGGCTGTCCTCGTGGTGGCTGGCCCTGGTCACCGACGTCGACTCCACGACCGGGCGCAACCTGATCGACTCGATGGGCACCGAGGTGGTGGTCACCGACGACGCGATCACCCGGGTGATCCCGCTGGAGCTGGCGACGTACCAGGAGTGCGTGCGCCGGGCGATCGAGGACGACCGCCAGACCGACGGCTGACCCGACGGCTCAGCCCAGGAAGATCGCCGGCAGCGCGTAGAGCATCACGACCGACCAGGTGACGTGGGTCAGGATCGGCGCCAGGATGCCCCCCGACGCGCGGCGCTGGAGGCCCACGACCGCACCCACGACGATTGCGGCGAACCCGAGCATCACGTTGCCCGTGGCCAGGGTCGCGATCACGTAGACGAGCGTCGACCAGGTCACCGGGTGCTTCGGCAGCGCCGCGTAGACGGCGCCCCGGAAGAACAGCTCCTCGGCGATCCCGTTGAGCACGGTGACCAGGAGCACGAACGGGCCGGCGCCCTGGTCGGCGTAGTCGAGGACGTTGGTGACCTGCCGGTCGAGCGGACCGATCTGGTGCACGACCAGGCCCCCGACCACGAACACCGCCGAGAGCGCCAGGCCGATCAGGATCGGCTGGACGACGGGCCGCGGCAGCGGGACACCGTCCGCTGCTGTGCCGCTCTCGATCCGGCCGAGGTGGAGCGGTCCGGACGCGAACGCCCCGGTCGCCCAGACCGCGGCCAGGACGAAGGTCGCCACGATGAACGTGCCGCTCCCCGGCTGGACCCGCAGCGACCAGCCGAGCACGCCGGCCCCGATCAGCACGAACAGCACGGTGACCAGCTGTCGTCGCCGGAAGTCCCGCGGGCTCTGCCGGTGGTCGCGCGGCACCATCTGCCACAGCGACGGGTGGAGCAGCCGGCCGCCGGGGATGCGGGTCGCCATCCTCAGCCCCTCGTGAACGTCATCGCGCTGTCCGTCACCTTGCCGTGACGGAGGCTGAGCACGTCGCGCAGGTAGTTCTGGCGGAGCCGCCACGGCGCGCGCGACCCCTGTTTCGGGAACTGGTGCAGGGAGCGCAGCACGTAGCCGGCCGCGAAGTCCAGGAACGGCTCGGACTTCACGTCGGCCTCACGCTCCGGCATGAACACCCGGGTGCCGGTGGCGTCGAGGTGCCGGAGCAGCCGCACCGTGTACTGGGCGACGAGGTCGGCCTTCAACGTCCAGGAGGCGTTCGTGTAGCCGACGGTGAACACGAAGTTGGGCACACCGGAGAGCAGCATCCCCTTGTAGGCCATGGTGTCGGGCAGGTGCACGGCCACCCCGTCGACGGACAGCTCGGCGCCGCCGAACGCCTTCAGGTTCAACCCGGTGGCCGTGACCACGACGTCGGCCGGGAGCTCGGCGCCGGACCCGAGCAGCAGCCCGTTGCGGGTGAACCGCTGGATGCTGTCCGTGACCACCGAGGCGTCGCCGCTGCGGATCGCCCGGAACAGGTCGCCGTCGGGGACCAGGCAGAGCCGCTGGTCCCACGGGTTGTACGTCGGCCGGAAGTGCGTGTCGACCTCGTAGCCGTCGGGGAGCTGGTCGATCGCCTGGTTGCGGATCAACCGGCGCACCAGCCCGGGACGACGCCGGCTCAGCTGGTATAAGCCGGTCGCCACCAGCACGTTCTTCCAGCGCGCGACGCCGTACACCGCCCGCGGCGGGAGCACCGAGCGCAGCCGGGTGACGAGGGCGTCGCGGCTCGGGATCGCCATCACGTACGTCGGGGAGCGCTGCACCATGGTCACGTGCTCGGTGTCGCCGGCGATCGCGGGCACCAGCGTCATCGCGGTGGCCCCGCTGCCGACGACGACCACCCGGCGGCCGGCGAGGTCGAGGTCCGTGGGCCAGTGCTGCGGGTGCACGACCTG
>JAWWPM010000579.1:0-4437 GCA_033854915.1 Nocardioidaceae bacterium | reverse complement strand
TACGTCCCAAGTCGAAACCGATCAGCCCCTCTTGAGTTGTGTTCTTCAGTCTACGGGGGTCAACGCCCAACCGACGACTTCGATTCCCCGAACAGTGCAGTCGCGTTGTCCCAGCAGACCGCGCGGAGCCAGTCGTCGCCGAGGTCGAGGCCTTGGAGGGCGGCCAGCTGCTCGCCGTACGGGTAGGGGATGTGGGGGAAGTCCGTGCCCAGCAGCACCTTCGGCTGGAGGTCGCGCAGCCGCGGCAGCAGGTCGGTCGGGTAGGCCGCGCCTAGGTCGTCGAAGAACGGCGTGAAGACCATCGTGGTGTCGAGGCACACCCGCTCGTAGGCCTCGGCGAGCGCCAGGAACTCGGCGTACTCCGGGGCGCCGAGGTGCGCGATCACCAGCGCCAGCCGCGGGAAGCGACGGAGCAGCTCCACGACCGGCTCGGGTCCGGTGTACGGCGTACCGACCGGGCCGGAGCCGGCGTGGATGACGACCGGGGTGCCGGCGTCCTCGAGCACGTCCCACACCTCGGCCAGCAGCGGGTCGCGCACGTCGATGGCGCCCACCTGCACGTGGACCTTGAAGATCGCCGCACCCGAGTCGATCCGCGCCCGCACGTAGTCGGCGGCGCCCGGCTCGGGGTAGAACGTCGCACTGTGCAGGCAGTCGGGCACGCGCGCCGCGAAGCCCGCCGACCAGTCGTTGAGGAACTCCGCCATGCCGGGCCGGTGGGCGTAGGCCAGCGCGGAGAATCGCCGCACCCCGAACCCGCGCAGCAGCTCGACCAGGGCGTCGTCGTCGCCGCGGTACTCCAGGGGCCACGGCCTCCCGATCAAGGGTCCTGCGGTGTCGAACTGCTCGCGCACCTTCGCCATCACCCGTGGTGGCAGGAAATGGGTGTGCACGTCGACGAGCCCCGGGAGGCCGAGCTCGGCGGCGAAAGCGACCGGGTCGACCGTCACAGCGGCCGGACCAGAATCAGGGTCGGGCCGTTCCAGTCGATGCGCTGCAGCTCGGTCATCGCCACGAAGCCCTGGGCGAGGTAGAACTCCCGGGTCTGTGCATAGCCCACGTCCTCGTGGGAGGGGCCGACCGTGTGCACCTCGAGCAGCCGCACGCCGGCCGCGCCCAGGTCGGAGACGACCGCGTCGATCAGGGCCCGGCCGATCCCCTGGCGGTGCCGGGCACGGCGTACGGCGAGCAGGTGCAGCTCGCGGGACGCCGGGAAGTGCTCGGCGACCAGGGCGACGCCGACCACGTCATCCCCGTCGAGCGCGAGGTACGACGGCAGCCGGGCGGCATCGGCGGCGTACTGCGCGTTGGCCTCCGGGATCCCGAACCACTCCGGCACGCCGGCCAGGATGGCGCCGACCGCCGACGGGTCGGCCCGGCGTACGACCGAGACCGGCATCAGTCGGGCAGGCCCTTGGCCCGGCGCCCGATCGCCTGCTGCTTCTCGCGCTCGGCCTGGCGGTCGGCCAGGGCGTGCCGCTTGTCGTAGGACTTCTTGCCGCGCGCCAGCCCGATCTCGACCTTGGCGCGGCCGTCCTTGAAGTAGAGGGCGAGCGGCACCAGCGTGTAGCCCTTGTCGGTGATCTTGCGCTCGATCTTGGCGATCTCGGACTTGTTCAGCAGCAGCTTGCGGCGCCTCCGAGCGGCATGGTTGGTCCACGTGCCTTGCGTGTATTCGGGGATGTGGACGCCGTGCAGCCACACCTCGTGCGCGTCGACCTCGGCGAAGCCGTCGACCAGGGTGGCGCGACCCTGCCGCAGCGACTTGACCTCCGTGCCCTGCAGCACGAGCCCCGCCTCCCACGTGTCCTCCACGTGGTAGTCGTGTCGCGCCTTGCGGTTCTGCGCGATCATCTTGCGCCCCTGCTCCTTCGGCATCCGGCCATTGTTTCAGGGGGGTGTGCAGGGCCCTAATCAATTGGTCTCGACAGGCTCGACCAACGGAGGCGGGGGTCAGCCGATCCAGGGAGCGGGGTCCACCGCGACGCCGTTGACCATCACCGTCATGTGGGTGTGGCAGCCGGTCGACCAGCCCGACGTCCCGATCAGCCCGACCACCTGCCCGCGCGAGACGTGCTGGCCGACGCTGCTGCGGTAGGCCGACAGGTGGTTGTAGATCACGGTCACGTTGTTGCCGTTGACCAGGCCGAGGTTGAGGAAGAGCCGGTTGCCCCACACCGAGGAGTAGTACTCCGAGAGCACGGTGGCGTCGCCGGCCGCCCAGATCGGGGTGCCGCAGGCGGCGCCGAAGTCGTCGCCGTCGTGCAGGCCGTAGTAGCCCATCACCGGGTTGATCCGGTAGCCGTACGGCGAGGTGATCGGACCGGTGACCGGCCGCAGGAGGATGCCGCCGGTCGGGCCGCGGTAGCCGCCGCCGCGGGCCCGCTCACGGGCGATCTCCGCCATCAGCAGGCGGTGCACGCGCGCCTGCCTCGCCTTCGACCGGGCGAGGAGGGCCTTGTCGTGGGCGCGGGCCCGCTTGGCCGCGCCCCACGCGTGGGCGTGCTGCCGCACCGACCGCTCGACCCGCTGCCGGGCCGAGAGCGCCTGCTGCTTGTAGCCGCGCTTGAGCACGAGGTTGGCGTGCGCCTGCGCCTTCTTCTTCGCGACCAGTGCGGTCGCTCTGGTCATCTCGCTCTCGCGCACCTGGAGCAGCACCTTGGCCGCGGTCAGGCTGTCGAGGGCGTGGTCCTGCGAGCCGAGCACGAGGCTGTTGTTGGCCGACTTCGCGGACAGGTCGGCCGGCGAGGTCGCGTTCATCAGTGACAGGAAGCCCACCAGCTGCGGGTCACCCTGCTCGTAGAGCGAGGTGACGGTGCTGACCAGCTGGTCGTGCTGGTCGGCCATCGCCTGCCGGCCCTCGGCCAGATGGGTGCGGGCGTCCTGGAGCCGGGCCCGGGCGCGGTCGAGCTGGCGCTGCACCTGGTGGAGCCGTGAGCGCGCCGCGTGCACGTGGGCGCGGGCGACCTGGAGGTCGTGCCGTGCGCTGCGCAGCTCGGCCCGCGAGCGCGACAGCGCGGCGTAGGCGCGTTGGGTACGACGGCTCGACTCGTCGAGGCTGGCCTGCGCGTGCTTGATGGAGTGCTGCGCCTGCGCCTGCTGGTGACGCAGGTGCTTCACGTCCGCTGACGCCGACGGAGCCAAGGGGGTGACGACGAGCGGCACTGACATCGCGCCCACACCGATGGCTCCGGTCGCACATAGCGCGACCAGGCGTCGACGGGCGGTTGCGGGGAAGAATCGCACCGGTTGGCCTTCGGGTGTTCGGGGAAGTGAACACCGCGACGCTAACCGACGCGACTCACACTTTGAGGTATTTGCGGGTCAGTACGAGTGTCGGAATCACGGTGAGCAGCGGGCCGAGCACCGCGATCACGATCAGCGACTGCACGTACTCGTCGAGACCGACCCACGGGATGAAGTTCAGATCGGTGCGCATGTGGTCGTGCACGCCGTACTTCATGAACGCCGCCAACGCGCCTCCGGCGAGCGCGACGCCGAGCGCGGCGGTCACCACCGCCTCGAGCAGGAAGGGCAGCGCGATGTAGAGCGTGGAGGCTCCCACGAGCCGCATGATGCCGATCTCGCGCCTGCGGGCGAAGGCCGCCAGTCGGATCGTGTTGGCCACCAGCAGCAGCGCCGCGAGCACCAGGAACGCCGCCGTGCCCACGGCTCCCCACTTCAGCGTGGAGATGGTCGCGAAGATCGGCGCCAGCAGCTTGTGGACGTCCTGCACCTTGGAGACGCCGTCCAGCCCGACGACGGCACTCTCGATGTTGGTGTACTCGTGCGGGTCCTTCAGCGTGATCCAGATCGACTGCGGCATGTCGGCGGCCGTGATCGGGGAGTTCGGGCCGTCGTACTTGCCCGGAAACTGCTCCTTGAGCTTGTTGAAGGCGTCCTGCTGGGTCTCGCTGTGGAAGCTCGCCACCTGCGTGTTGGACGAGACGACCTTCGCGATCGCCTGCTTCTGCGCATCGGTGACCGGCGTCGTACAGGCCGGGTTGGAGTCCTGGCGTGCGCAGAGGTAGACCGTGACCTGGAGCTGGCTGCCCCAGCGGTCGGCGGTGCGGTGCGCCTCCTCGTTGAGGAGCCACCCCATGCCGACCAGGGTCAGCGACACGAACAGG
Organism: Nocardioidaceae bacterium; assembly: GCA_033854915.1. Classification (GTDB taxonomy): domain Bacteria; phylum Actinomycetota; class Actinomycetes; order Propionibacteriales; family Nocardioidaceae; genus Nocardioides. The sequence goes on along the minus strand of JAWWPM010000579.1, from coordinate 307 downwards.
GTGAGGATCACCGCGATGTGCATCGAGAGGTTGCGGCGCAGGCCGTGACCCAGCTCGCTGAAGACGTAACGCAACTGCATGTGGGAGAGCTCTCTGAGTGGTGGCGGGGTGTCGTGTGATCAGTGCTGGAAGCCGTAGACGCCCTGCGCCTGGTCACGGACCACGGCTCCGTCGGCCAGCTCGATGACGCGCTTGCGCATCTGGTCGACCACGCCCGCGTCGTGGGTGGCCATCACCACGGTCGTGCCGGTGCGGTTGATGCGGTCGAGCAGCTTCATGATCCCGACCGAGGTGGCCGGGTCGAGGT
>JAWWPM010000578.1:0-5147 GCA_033854915.1 Nocardioidaceae bacterium | reverse complement strand
GATCCGCCGGCCGCCGACCTCGACGACGACGGTCTGCCGCTCGTCCGGCTCGGGGCCGTCTGCGGTCGCGCCGGAGTACGGCGTGATCTGGTTGTCGTACTCGGTCTCGATCCACGACGTGTAGACGCCGAAGTGCCCGTCGGTGTCGGTGCCTTCGCCGACGAACGCCGGGTCGTCGACGACCGCGCGGTGGAACGGGATCACTGTGGGCATGCCGTCGACCACGAACTCCGCCAGTGCCCGGCGCGAGCGCTCCAGCGCCTGGGTGCGGTCGCGACCCGTGACAACGAGCTTGGCGATCAACGAGTCGAAGGCGCCCGGGATGGTCTCGCCCGCGACGTAGCCGCCGTCGACGCGGACGCCCGGGCCGCTCGGCGGCTCCCAGCGCGACAGCGTCCCCGGCGCAGGCATGAAGTTGTTGCCGCCGTCCTCGGCGTTGATCCGGAACTCGATGGAGTGGCCCACGACCTCGGGGTCGTCGTAACCGAGCTCCTCGCCGGCCGCGATCCGGAACATCTCGCGCACGAGGTCGAGGCCGGTCACCTCCTCGGAGACCGGGTGCTCGACCTGGAGCCGGGTGTTGACCTCCAGGAAGCTGATCGTGCCGTCCTGGCCGACCAGGAACTCGCACGTCCCGGCGCCGACGTACTTCGCCTCGCGCAGGATCGCCTTGGACGACGCGTAGAGCTTCGCGACCTGGTCAGCGGTCAGGTAGGGCGCGGGCGCCTCCTCGACCAGCTTCTGGTGGCGGCGCTGGAGCGAGCAGTCGCGGGTCGAGACCACCACGACGTTGCCGTGCTGGTCGGCCAGGCACTGGGTCTCGACGTGGCGCGGCTGGTCGAGGTACTTCTCCACGAAGCACTCGCCGCGGCCGAACGCGCTGACGGCCTCGCGGACCGCCGACTCGAACATCTCGGCGACCTCGTCCAGCTCGCGGGCCACCTTCAGCCCGCGGCCACCACCGCCGAAGGCGGCCTTGATCGCGATCGGCAGCCCGTGCTCCTTGGCGAAGGTCACGGCCTCCTCCGGGCCCTCGAGCGGGTCCTTGGTGCCGGCGACCAGCGGCGCGCCGACCTTCTCGGCGATGTGACGCGCCTTGACCTTGTCGCCGAGGCTCTCGATCGCCTCGGGCGGCGGGCCGATCCAGACCAACCCGGCGTCGATCACTGCCTGGGCGAATCCGCGGTTCTCGGCCAGGAAGCCGTAGCCCGGGTGCACCGAGTCGGCGCCCGTGTCGAGGGCGACCTTCACGATCTTGTCGATGTCGAGGTAGGAGTCCGCCGGCGTCGTGCCCTGCAGGCTGTGGGCCTCGTCGGCCAACCGCACGAACAGCGCGTCGCGGTCGGGCTCGGCGTACACCGCGACGCTGCCGATGCCGGCGTCCTTGCAGGCTCGGATCACCCGTACGGCGATCTCGCCGCGGTTGGCGATCAGGACCTTCTGCAGGGGCTTGACGTCGGGCAAGGCGCACTCCTGGTCTGGGGCCGCGTCCGGGTTCGGACTCCGCCGTGCACACTATCGCCCACCGTGGCCCGAGCGCCTCCGGCCGGTTTACCCTGCCGCCATGGCTGACCAGGACGACGAGGGCCTCGACTGGGCGGGCTACTACGCCTACCTGGGCGACCGGCCGCTGCGACCGCTGTTCGTGCGCGCCCTCGAGGAGTACGGCGACGTGGCCCCCGGCGCGGTGGCCGTCGACCTGGGCTGCGGTTCCGGCATCGAGACGCGGGCCCTTCTGGGGGTCGGCTTCTCAGTCACTGCCATCGACTCCGCACCGGACTCGATGCGGCGGCTCGCCGAGCTCCCCGAGCACGGCGGCCGCCTGACCGCCGTACCCAGCGCTATGCAGGACGCCGAGCTTCCGCGAGCGGACCTCCTCTACGCCGGCTTCGCACTGCCGTTCTGCCCGCCCCCGCGGTTCGACGACCTGTGGCGGGCGATCCGCACCGCGATCGAGTCGGGCGGGCTGCTCGCGGTCGACCTCTTCGGCGTCCGGGACGCCTGGGCAGGCGAACCCGATCTGACCTTCGTCACCCGTGAGCGTCTCGCCGACCTCCTCGTCGGGCTCGACGTCCGCTCGATGCACGAGATCGAGGAGGAGGGGCGGGCGTACGCCGGTCCCAAGCACTGGCACCGGTTCGAGGTTGTCGCCCGCGCCTGACTCCTCTCATCCCTACGAGTCGGCTCTCTCCCGAGAGGTGGCGGCCGCCGGTCGTACGGAGGACCTGCCCCATCCCTGGCTCCCGTGGGTGAGCAGCACGAGGGTCGCGCTGATCAGGACCAGGTTCTTGACCACGAACTCGCCGTCGGCGGTGAGCAGCAGCGGGTCGTCGTGGCGGAGCATCAGCCCCGGCAGCATGACGAACGTCAGGAACGTCCCGGTCAGGTGGGCCGCCGTGATCGGCAGCACCACGCGGGGCGCCAGACCCAGGACCAGCCCGAGCCCGAGGAGCACCTCGACCGCTCCCAGGACAGGCACCACCAGACCGGGAGCCATCCACGGCAGCGTGCCCGCCACCAGGTCGCTCACCGGCGAGGCGCCGGCCACCTTCAGGCCCCCGAACCAGAGGAAGACCAGGCCCATCACGAGCCGCAGCGCCGGCAGCGTCAGCGGCGCGAGCGTCTGGTCGACCAGCAGCTCACCGCGCTGGTTCAGCCAGGCGAGGCTGCGGCCCGGGGAAGGCCGGCGGGGGCCGACATCGACGGCTTCGCCGCCCGGTCGGTCGTCGGTTGCCACTGATTCCTGGTGCAGCGCGTGCTCGTTCATCCCAAGACCCCCTGGAGGTCGAGCCCATGCCTCCCACCAGCCACCTGTAACCCGACAGGGCGATTCGTTGTCAGAGCGTAGGAAACCCGGGCTTGGATACTCCTTGCACGAAACCGCCGCTCGTCCGTGGGACGGAGGGGGCGACTCAGAGCCCGAGGTCGCGGGTGAGCAGGCGGAGCTGGTAGTCGAACCACGCGTCGTAGTCGTGCACGGCGTTGGTCAGGCGACCGAAGAGCTCGAAGCTGACCAGCCCGAAGAGAGCCGCCCAGACGCCCATTCCTCGGGCGAGAAGGGCTGGGGTCACCCCCTCGAACCCCGGCAATGCGATGATGCCCTCGAGGTCCGAACGTGTCGGCGCCGGCAGGCGCTCGTGCTGTCCCGGCACCAGGATCCTGCGCTCCAGCCCGTCGCGCAGGATCGCAGTCATCACCACCACCGGCCGGCTGGCCGGTCCGATCGTGTCGTGGGGTGCTGAGTACCCGGGCACCGGGGTGCCGTACAGCAGGCCGTACTCAGCGGGGTGTGCCCGGCTCCAGTCGCGGATGGCGTGGGCAGTCGCCTGCCAGCGGCCGCGCAGGTCGCTACGGCGTACGGCGGCCTCCGCCTGCTCGGTTGCCTCGCCCAGCTCGTCGTAGGCGTCGATGATGATCGCGGTGAGCAGCGAGTCGCGGCTCTCGAAGTAGCGATACACGGCCGACGAGACCATCCCGAGCTCACGCGCCACCGAGCGCAGCGAGAGATCGGCGCCGTCCGAGGCCAGGTGCAGCCGGGCGACCCGCTTGATGTCCTGGATGGTCTGGGCCCGGGCACGGGCGCGGGCACCGGTGGGTCGATCTGGCATGACGCAAGTATCACACAGAAATGTGAGCAGTGCTCTTGTTTTCTACGGTGAAGTGAGCAATGCTCTGAAACGAGAGCACTGATCACATAACGGAGGAACCCATGGACACTCATCTCGTCGTCGGCGCCGGCCCGGTCGGCATCGCCACCACGCGTCGCCTGCTCGCGGCCGGTCACCACGTGCGTGTCGTCACCCGCAGCGGAAGCGGTCCCGAGGGGGCGGAGCGGGTCGCAGCGGACGCTGCTGACGGCGCTGGACTCGCAGCGCTCGCCGAGGACTCGGTCGCGATCTACAACTGCGTGAACCCGACCTACTCGCGCTGGGTCAGCGACTGGCCGCCCGTCGCAGAGGCGCTGCTCTGGGCCGCAGAGTCCAGCGGTGCGGTGCTGGCGACCGTGGGCAACCTCTACGGATACGGCCGCGTCGAGGCGTCGATGACCGAGGAGACGACGCTCGCCGCGACCGGGCACAAGGGACGAGTGCGCAACGCGATGTGGCGCGACGCTCTGGCCGCTCACCGGGCCGGGCGGATCCGCACCTTCGAGGTGAGGGGGAGCGACTACCTGGGCGGCAACTCCCTGCTGTCCGTCCTCGTGACGCCCGCGTTCCGGCAGGGGCGCCGCGCGTTCGTGCCGGCGGACCTCGATGCGCCACACACCTGGACCTGCGTCGAGGACGTCGCCGCACTGCTTGTCACCGGGGTGTACGACGAGCGTGCTTGGGGCCGCGCGTGGCACGTGCCGAGCGACGAGCCGCGTACTCTCCGTGAGCTGAGCGCGATCGCGGCGTCCCAGCTCGGCGTGGACCCGAAGCTCACCGCGATGCCGTACGCCGTGCTGTGGGCAGCCGGGCTGGTCAACCCGATGGCCAAGGAGCTGCGCGAGACCCAGCACCAGTTCCGCGCGCCGTTCGTGCTCGACTCGAGCGCCGCTCAGGAGACCTTCGGGCTGGTGCCGACCCCGACCGCGGAGGCGGTCCGGATCGACCTGGCTGCTGGGGCGCCCACCGGCGTCAGGGCCTGACCCGGAAGCGCGGACGAATCGAGCGCCGGAGATGTCTCCGGGCCCGCTTCGTCCGCGGCTTCTCGGAGCCGGTCAGGTTCAGCCGAGGTGCCTGGCCTTCCGCAGCAGGGCGTAGGACTGCACGATCAGGTCGCGGAGGTGGCCCCGGTTCGCGACGTGTCCGGCAGCCGCCCGCTTCAGCTGCCGCTTCATCTCGGTGGCCAGCACATCTCGCCGGCTCGCGATCTTGTGCAGTGCCTTCTCCGTGCGGTCGTAGCGCCTGTGCTGCGTCGCCGAGCCGCTGGCAAGCGCGCGCGAGTCGGCCTGCAGGGTCATCGTCGCGAGCGTTCCGACCGACGAGTTGATCTGCTGGTACGCCGTCGCCAGACCCTGCGTGCGGACCAGCGGCGCCGTTGGCTGCGCGAGCAGCTGCGAGACGACCCGGCCGTCGGTGGCGTAGTCGTCACGGAGCCCGAGCAGCCACAGCATCGTCGGCCGGATGTCGACCTCCTCGGCCCAGGTGCCCCGCTGTGACGCC
>JAWWPM010000577.1:0-5985 GCA_033854915.1 Nocardioidaceae bacterium | reverse complement strand
CCGAAGTACTCCCCGCACGGCACCCGGGTGGTGATCCGGGCATCCCATTCTGGCTCGCGGGTCCAGGTCTCGAGACGTTCGGCGTACGGCGACTCCAGGCCGTGGGCGAGCATCGCCTCGTGGATCGACTTGATCTTGTCGTAGCTCCAGCCATGGTGGTAGTAGAGCTTCAGGGGCTGCCAGGGGTCGCCCGCGTCGGGGAACTGCGCCGGGTCGCCGGCCGCGGCGAAGGCGGCCACGCTGACCTCGTGGCAGCGGATGTGGTCGGGATGCGGGTAGCCGCCGCGCTCGTCGTACGTCGTGACGACGTGGGGGCGGAAGGAGCGCATGAACCGCACCAGGCGCTCGGTCGACTCCTCCAGCGGCACCAGCGCGAAGCAGCCCTCGGGCAGGGGCGGCGGTGGGTCGCCCTCCGGCCAGCCCGAGTCGACGAAGCCCAGCCAGTCCTGGCGGACCCCGAGGATGTCGCGGGCCCGCTCCATCTCCTGACGGCGTACCTCGGTGATGTTCGCGGCGATGTCGGGCCGGTCCATCTTCGGGTTGAGGATCGAGCCGCGCTCGCCGCCGGTGCAGGTGACGACGTGCACGTCGACCCCTTCGGCGACGTATTTCGCGGTCGTGGCCGCACCCTTGCTCGACTCGTCGTCGGGGTGGGCGTGCACGTGCATCAACCGAAGACCGGCACCGCCCTGGGGCGCGCGGACAGGGTGCTGGGACATGGGCCCGAGTCTAGGACGGGGCCCGGGTGGGACCATGAGGGTGTGGACCAGACCGTGACCGAGCGCTACGCCGGGCCGCCCGCCTGGCGCCGCCCGCTGACGATCGCCGCGGTCGTCGTCGCGGCGGCCGCGGCGCTGGCCTGGCTTGCCTGGGCCGCCTTCGTGCAGTCCACACCGCGGGTGCACTCGCAGCTGATCGGCTGGCAGGTGGTCGACGCCCACTCCGCCACGGCCCGGGTCGACGTCAGCATCTCCGGGGGTACGACGCACCCGGTCTGCACCGTGCAGGCGCTGGCCAGCGACCACAGCATCGTCGGCCAGCTGCGCTTCACGCCCTCCGACGGGACCAACCAGGTGACCGTCCAGACCTCCCGGACCGCCACCTCGGTGGACGTGCCCGGCTGCGTCGCCGATGGTCAGGATCAGCCCCGCTGACCTGCACCTTTGTGGGTTTGGGGGGGTTCTCTTGGTAGGCTTCTCCCTTCTGGCCGCGCCACGACGACGCAACCAGCTGATCCCGGCAAACCGCGACGGTGGCGCACACCCTCATCGCAACGAGACAGGGCGCTTCGACGCGTCTCGAGGAGTTCCCCAATGATCTGGCTGACCCAGCAGACCTCTGACCGCCTGCACGCCGAGCTCGCCAACCTGCGCGGTCCCCTCCGCGCCGAGGTCATCGAGCGGATCAGCGCCGCCCGCGACGAGGGTGACCTCAAGGAGAACGGCGCCTACCACGCGGCCAAGGACGAGCAGGGCAAGATGGAGGCCCGGATCCGCCAGCTCGAGGAGATGCTCGACCCGGCCAACGTCACCATCGGCACCTCAGCGGACGACAGCACCGTCTCCCCCGGCAAGGTCGTGACCTACCGCTACGCCGGCGACGACGACGAGGTCTTCCTCCTCGGCGCCCGCGAGATCGCCGAGGACCAGACCGACATCGACGTCTACTCCCCCGAGTCCCCGCTGGGCGCCGCGCTCCTGGGCGCCAAGGCCGGCGAGACCGTCGACTTCGAGCAGCCCAACGGCAAGGTCGCCAAGATCGAGATCGTCAGCGCCGTCCCCTTCGTCTCCTGACGTCGACACCGCGCCGATGAGCGGGGGTCGTCCCTGTCGGGTCCAGCTCCCACACACCGATGACCTCGAACACCATGCTCCTCCTCGGGTCGACGAGTCGTTGGAGATGCAGGTCGTCCACGGGAAGCACGCCGTACGGCCGTGATCCGGTTGGTCGAACGTTCGATCAACGGTGCGTGCCCCATGGGCGACTGTCCGGCCACCTTGCGAGCACGCTCGATGCGGGCACGTTCCGCGCTACTCGAAGAGGCGGTAGCCGCACTCACGCAGCCGGGTGAGCACCGTCTCGGTGTGACCCTCTCCGCGCGTCTCGAGCTGTAGGTGCACCTCGACCTCGTCGAGCGACAGGTCGGCGTCGATCCGGGCGTGGGACACCTCGATCACGTTGGCCCCCGCATTGCCGAGCTCGACCAGCAGACCGGCCAGGCCGCCCGGTCGGTCGGGGATCCGCAGCTGCAGGTTGAGGTAGCGCCCGGCCGCCGCCATGCCGTGCTGGATGACCTTGCCGAGCAGCAGCGGGTCGATGTTGCCACCCGAGAGCACCCCGACCGTCGGCGAGGAGAACCGGCCGGGATCGTCCAGGATCGCCGCGACCGCCGCCGCGCCGGCCGGCTCGACCACCATCTTGGCGCGCTCGAGGGTCACCAGCACGGCCCGCGAGAGCGACGCCTCCGTGACCGTGATGATCTCGTCGACCAGGTCGCGCACGGTGGCGAAGGGCACCTCGCCGGGCAGACCCACGGCGATGCCGTCCGCCATGGTCGACATCGAGGTCAGCGGCACCGGGTGACCGGCCAGCAGTGACGCGGGGTACGCGGCGGCCCCTTCGGCCTGGACGCCGATGATCTTCACCTCGGGCCGGTGCGCCTTGATCGCGATCGCGATGCCCGACAGCAGACCACCTCCGCCGCACGGGACGACCACGGTCTCGACCTCGGGCGCCTGGTCGAGGATCTCGAGGCCGGCCGTGCCCTGCCCGGCCACGATCTGGGCGTTGTCGAACGGGTGGATCAGCACCGCCCCGGTGCGCTCCTGGAAGGCCCGGGCCTCCTTCAGCGAGTCCTCGAGGTAACGCCCGTGGAAGACGACGTTCGCGCCGTACCCCCGGGTGGCCTTCTCCTTGGGGATCGGTGCCCCCTCGGGCATGAAGATGGTGGCCTCGATACCGAGCGTCTGCGCCGCGAGGGCAACGCCCTGCGCATGGTTGCCGGCCGAGGCCGCGACGACGCCACGCGCGCGCTCCTCCTCGGTGAGGTGCCACATCCGGTTGTAGGCGCCGCGGATCTTGAAGGACCCGGCGCGCTGGAGGTTCTCGCACTTGAGCAGCACGGGATGGCCGGTCAGCGCCGACAGCCAGCGGGAGTCCTCCATCGGCGTCAGCACCGCGACGTCCTTGATCAGCGCGGCCGCCTGCTCGATGTCCGCGAGGGACACCTGCGCCGGGTCACCCATCGGTCCCTCCTTCACCGTCGAACTGGTCGGCCACGTCGGCGTCCTGGATCTCACCGACCCGGCCGTCGTCGGCGGCACCGGTGTCCGCGTCGGTGTCGACGTGCTGGCCGGTGTCGACGTGCTGGCCGGTGTCGACATAGTCCTGCTCCAGCGCCTCCTCCGCATCCTCGCCCACTGCGGTCTCGCTGGCGAGGTGTTGCGCCACGGCGTTCGCCGCGGCCGCGAACGGTACGGCGACCAGCGCACCCGGGACGCCGGCGACCAGGATGCCGGCCGCGATCGCGACGATCACGCCCAGCGGGTGCAGCGACACGAATCGGCCCATGAGGAACGGCTGCAGCACGTGGCTCTCGATCTGCTGCACGAGCACCACGGCGCCGAGCATGATCAGCGCGACCACCCAGCCGTGGTCGACCAGGGCGACCAGCACCGCCACCGTGCCGGCCACGAAGGCGCCGACGATCGGGATGAACGCACCGAGAAAGACCAGCACCCCGATCGCGAGCACGAACTGCACCCGGAGGATCGACGCCGCGATCATCACGCCGATGGCGTCGGTGACCGCGACGATCACGGTCGCCCGGACGAACTGCGTCAGCGAGATCCAGGCGACGCGGCCGGAGCTGTCGACCCGCGCCCGGGCGGCGCGGGGCGCGAGCCGCACGAACCACGCCCATATCCGGTCGCCGTCGGCCAGGAAGAAGTAGGTCGAGAACAGCACCAGGAACAGCCCGGCCAGGAGGTGTGTCAGCACGCTGCCGAGGTTGGTGACCTGGCTGAGGAAGGCACCCTGCTTGGCCTTGGTCGCCAGGGAGTCCTGGGCGTGCTGGATGTAGTCGTTGATCTGCTTGTCGCTGAGGTGGAACGGACCGGTGTTGAGCCAGTTCCGGATCTCTCCGAGCCCGTCGGAGACCTGGGTGGCGAGGTCGTTGGCGCCGCTCACGACCTGCTGCCCGGCGAAGGCGAGCATGGTCGCCACCAGAGCCAGGCCGCCCAGCACCACGACGGCCGCACCGAGCCCACGCCGGATCCCCACGCGCTCCATGGCCGACACGGCCGGTGAGCCGAGTGCGGAGACCAGCAGCGCGACGATCACCGGGATCGTCAGCTCGGCGAAGAACTCGATGCCGCGGAAGAGCGCATAGGCACCGATCCCGATGATGATCAGCCGCCAGGCCCAGGCAGCGGCGAGGTCGAGGCCCCACGGCACCTGGGCCCGGGAGAAGTTCGAGGTCCCGTGGGAGATCGCGACCGGCTCGGTACGACGTTCGGCGCGCAGGCTCGCCCACTGGTGCGCGAGCCGGCCGGTCAGCCGCTCGGCCGCCTGACCGCTGCTGTCGGTGCCCGGATCCGGTGCGGCGTCGTTGCTCACGGACGTACGTTATCGACCGCGTCGCCCGCGAGACGGCGTACGAGTCGGCGGGCCGCGTCGGGATGTGCGCCGGCCAGCAGGCCGGCGGCGGCGAGCACGTAGTCGACGTCGACGGTGACCTCGGCCCGGCGGGGCAGCTGCCAGCCGCCCTCGACCTCGCCGAGACTGCCGGCGAAGATCCGGCCCGCGACGCCCGGCCGGCCGTGCCGCAGCACCCCGCCGGAGCCGACGAGCAGGTCGACCTCGCGGAGGTCCTTGCCGGAGCGCTCGATGACCCGCCCCTCCGGACTCACCACGACCTTGCTCCGGCCGGCGTGGCGTCGCAGGGCGAGCCCCACCGCCTCGCGGGCGATGGCCTCGTCGATGTCGTTCTCGCCGTCGTCAGCGGGGACGAAGCCGGGCTCCTCGCGACGGCGGAGCGCCGCGACCATGAGGTCGTCGCGTCCGGTCGCCTCGACGGTACTGACCGCCGACCAGCGCATGCCGAGGTCGCCCTCGACGGTGCGGGTCACCCGCGTCGTGGCCACGACCTCGCGGCTCAGGCCGGCGTCCTCGGGGTCGATCTCGACGACGCTGTGCACGTCGGTGGTGGCCCCGCCGACGTCGACCACCGCAACGTCGCCGGCGGCCTCGGCCAGCAGCTCGACCCCGGTGAGCACGAGGTCCGGGGTGGCGCCCTGCACCATCTCGAGGAAGTCGGTGCGGCTGCTCAGGTGCTTGCCGCCGATCACGTGGGAGAGGAACAGCTCTCGGATGGCCGAACGGGCGCCCTCGGGGGCCAGCACGCCGATGCGGGGCACGATGTTGGGGGCCACGACCACCGGGTTGCCCGCCAGGATCGCGGCCACCTCGTCGCGGGCGTCGGAGTCGCCGGCAACCACCACGGGGCCCCGCCACACCGCCGCCAGGGCGCGTGCGCAGGCCAGGATCGGCTCGGAGTTGCCGCCGTCGGTGCCCCCGGTGAGGAGTACGACGTCGGGCCCGCTGCCCGGGACCTCGGTCAGGTTGTCACCCCTGCCGGCCGCGAAGACGGCGACCACCTTGCCCCCGCTCGAGAGCGCCACGCGGCGTCCGGCCTCGGCGGTGACCAGCTCCTCGTTGCCGACCACCGCGATCCGCAGTCCGCCCCCGGCGCTGGAGCAGGCCAGGGTCGGCGCCGTGCTCGCCCGGGCATCCTGCCCGGCCAGCGCGGCCCGGCACGCGTCGTACCCGTCGAGGACGTCGGTGTCGATCGTGGTCCGGTGCTCGGCCGACGCCACGATCCGGCCCTCGCCGAGGTCGACCAGCGACGCCTTGGTGAAGGTCGAGCCGAAGTCGACGCAGACGGCGACCGACGGGTCAGGCGAGGGCACGGTCGAGGTCGGCGAT
>JAWWPM010000576.1:0-4431 GCA_033854915.1 Nocardioidaceae bacterium | reverse complement strand
GAGGTCGACGGCGGTGTCTACGGATACGCCCGCGCCGGCTTCGGCAACTACGTCGGCTTCACCTCCGCGTGGGGCTACTGGGTCAGCGCCTGGGTCGGCAACGTCGGCTACCTGGTGCTGATGGGCTCGACGCTCGGCTACTTCTGGCCGTCGTTCGCGGGCGGCAACACCTGGCGCCCGATCCTGCTGGCCTCGGTCGTCCTGTGGGTCGTCCACGCGCTGACCCTCCGCGGCGTGCACAACGCTGCGCTGGTCAACACCGTGGTCACCATTGCCAAGGTCGTCCCGATCGTCACCTTCATCGCGATCGCCGCCGTCGGCTTCAAGGCCGGCGTCTTCAGTGCCGACATCTGGGGTCACTCGACCCAGATCGACGGCGCCTCCCTCGGCAGCACCCTCGACCAGGTCAAGAACATGATGCTGGTGACCGTCTGGGTGTTCATCGGCATCGAGGGTGCCGCGGTGTACTCACAGCGCGCAGCCAAGCGCAGCGAGGTCGGACGCGCCACGGTCATGGGCTTCGTGGGGGTCCTCGCCCTGCTGCTGATGGTCAACGTGCTCTCCTACGGCCTGATGACCCAGGCCAGGATCTCCGGCCTGTCCGACCCCTCGATGGCCGCCCTGATGAAGGACCAGGTCGGTAGCTGGGGTGCCGGCTTCATCTCGATCGGTCTGCTGGTCTCCCTGCTGGGCGCGCTGTTGTCGTGGATCCTGCTCAGCGTCGAGATCCTCCGCCTGCCGGCGAACGAGCAGGTGCTCCCGAAGGTGCTGGCCCACGAGAACGCGCACGGTGCGCCGCACGTCGCCCTGTGGCTGACCAACGCCTGTGTCCAGCTGATGCTGGTCTGGACGCTCTTCAACTCCAGCACCTACACCAACCTGATCTACCTCGCGACCTCGCTGATCCTGCTGCCGTACCTGTGGTCCGCGGCGTACCAGGTCCTGCTCGCGCTGCGCGGTGAGACCTACGAGCACGGTGCCGGCCGGAGCCGGGACCTGCTGGTCGGGCTCGTCGCCCTGGCGTACGCCGTGTGGCTGGTCTACGCCGGTGGCTGGCAGTACGTCCTCGTGGCTGCGCTGTTCTACCTGGTGGGCACGGCGTTCTACGTCTGGGCCCGCAAGGAGAGCCGCCAGCTCGTCTTCACCTCGATCGAGAAGGTCCTGGTCGGTGTGGTCGCGATCGGATCCGTGATCGCCGTCATCGGCTTCATCCAGGGCTTCGTGACGGTCTGAGGGGAACCAGGACGATGAACGAGGACCTGCGACCCCGGGTCGGGGTGTGGTCGGAAGCCGGGCGTCTGCGTCGAGTGCTCGTGTGCGCGCCGGGACTGGCGCACCAGCGGCTCACCCCGGACACCTGCGACGACCTGCTCTTCGACGACGTGATCTGGGTGGACCGCGCCAAGCGGGACCACTTCGAGTTCGTCACGAAGATGCGCGACCGCGGGATCGAGGTCCTCGAGACCCACGAGCTGCTCACCGACGTCGTCGCGACGCCGGAGGGCCGCTCGTGGGTCCTGGGCCACAAGATCACCGATGATCTCGTGGGCCCCGGGCTCACCCACGAGATCCGGGCCTGGCTGGCCGGGCTCCCGGCGGCCCGGCTCGCCGACCTGTTGATCGGAGGTGTGGTCTGGCGCGATGTTCCCGAGGAGCTCGGCGGCCAGTTCGTGACCGCACTCCGCGACGGCACCGACCAGACGGCGTTCTTGATCCCGCCCCTGCCGAACATGCTGTTCGCCCGCGACAACACGTCGTGGATCTTCGGCGGCGTCACCCTGAACCCGATGTACTGGCCGGCCCGGCGCCAGGAGACGCTGCTCACCACCGCGATCTACCGGTTCCACCCGGCCTTCGCCGGCGCGTCGTACGACGTGTGGCTGGGCGACCTGGACGGTCACCCGCAGGACCACGGGTTCGCCACCCTCGAGGGCGGCGACGTGATGCCCATCGGCAAGGGGATCGTGGCGATCGGCATGGGGGAGCGGACGTCGCAGCAGGCCATCACCCAGGTCGCCCAGCGGCTGTTCAAGGCCGGGGCGGCCGAGCGGGTGATCGTGGCCAGCCTGCCGCGAGCACGCTCGGCGATGCACCTCGACACGGTGTTCACCTTCTGCGACGCCGATCTGGTGACGACGTTCGCACCGGTGACCGACGCGATCGTGCCGTTCACCCTGCGACCCGACGACGGAGCGCCGTCCGGCATCGACATCCGGCGCGAGCATCGCGGCTTCGTGGCCACCCTGTCGGCCGCACTCGACGTCGACCTGCGCCAGGTCAACACCGGCGGTGACCGGATGGGCGCCGAGCGCGAGCAGTGGGACGACGGAAACAACGTGATCGCCCTCGAGCCCGGCGTCGTCGTGGGCTACGACCGCAACACGTTCACCAACACCCTGCTGCGCAAGGCAGGCGTCGAGGTCATCACCATCCCGGCCGGCGAGCTCGGCCGCGGCCGTGGCGGTGGCCGCTGCATGACCTGCCCGATCCTGCGCGACCCCGTCTACTGACCACCCGCCACGAGAAGGAACCCCGATGCCTTTCAACAACCGCAACCGCGACCTGCTCAGCCTCGTGCACCACTCCGAGCGCGACCTGCACTACCTGCTCGACCTGGCCCGCGACCTCAAGCGCGCCAAGTACGCCGGCGTGGAGCAGCAGCACCTGCGCGGCAAGAACATCGCCCTGATCTTCGAGAAGACCTCCACCCGCACTCGCTGCGCGTTCGAGGTCGCGGCGTACGACGAAGGAGCGCACGTCACCTACATCGACCCGTCGTCCTCCCAGATCGGGCACAAGGAGTCGATGAAGGACACCGCGCGCGTGCTCGGCCGGATGTACGACGCCATCGAGTACCGCGGCTCCACCCAGGCCAACGTCGAGACGCTGGCGGAGTTCTCCGGCGTGCCGGTCTTCAACGGGCTGACCGACGAGTTCCACCCGACCCAGATGCTGGCCGACGTGCTCACCATGACCGAGCACTCCGACAAGCCGATCCACCAGATCTCCTACGCCTTCGTGGGCGACGGTCGCAACAACGTGGCGAACTCGCTGCTGCTGGTCGGCTCGAAGCTGGGGATGGACGTGCGGATCGGCGCACCGCGTGAGCTGTGGCCCTCGCAGGCGCACGTCGAGATGTGTCGCGGCTTCGCGGCGCAGTCCGGGGCCCGGATCACGGTCACCGACGACCCGCTCGAAGCGGTCGCCGGGGTCGACTTCGTGCACACCGACGTGTGGGTGTCGATGGGGGAGCCGATCGAGAGCTGGGGCGAGCGGGTCGACCTGCTGCTGCCCTTCCAGGTCAACCCCGAGCTGATGGCCGCGACCGGCAACCCGCGGGTGCGCTTCATGCACTGCCTGCCGGCGTTCCACAACTCCGAGACGGTCGTCGGGGCCCGCGTGGCCGAGCAGTACCCCCTGCTGAAGAACGGGATCGAGGTCACCGAGGACGTCTTCGAGTCCCCGGCCAACATCGCCTTCGAGCAGGCGGAGAACCGGATGCACACCATCAAGGCGCTGCTCGTCGCGGCGCTGGCCTGAGGGGGACGACGATGAGGATCGTGATCGCCCTGGGCGGCAACGCGCTGCTGCAGCGGGGCCAGCCGATGACGGCGGCCAACCAGCGGGCCAACATCAGGACGGCGGCCGAGCGGATCGCCGCGGTGGTGCCCGGCAACGAGGTGGTGGTCGCGCACGGGAACGGCCCGCAGGTCGGGCTGCTGGCCCTCCAGTCGGCCGCCTACCACGAGGTCGCGCCGTACCCCCTGGACGTGCTCGGCGCTCAGACCGAGGCGATGATCGGCTACGTCATCGAGCAGGAGCTGGGCAACCTGCTGCCGTTCGAGACGCCGCTGGCCACCGTGCTCACCATGATCGAGGTGGACCCGACGGACCCGGCGTTCCAGCACCCGACCAAGCCGATCGGGCCGGTCTACGACCGGTGGACCGCCGAGCAGCGGGCGCGCGAGGACGGCTGGGCGATCGCGCCGGACGGTGACGGCTTCCGCCGCGTCGTGGCCAGCCCTGAGCCCCGCCGGATCTTCGAGCTGCGGCCGATCCGGCAGCTGCTCGAGATGGGCACGGTCGTGATCTGCGCCGGCGGTGGCGGCATCCCGACGGCGTACGACGACCACGGCCGGCTGCACGGCGTCGAGGCCGTCATCGACAAGGACCTCGCGTCCGCGCTGCTGGCCCGCGAGCTCGGGGCCGAGCTGCTGGTCATCGCCACCGACGTGGACGGCGTCTACGCCGACTGGGGCACGCCCCAGCAGCGGCGGCTCGAGCAGGTCACCCCCGAGGAGCTCGAGCCGATGACCATGCCGGCGGGCTCGATGGGGCCCAAGGTCCGCGCCGCGAGCCGGTTCGTGCGGGAGACCGGCCACGAGGCCGTGATCGGCTCGTTGGCCGACATCGCCGACCTGGTCGACGGAC
>JAWWPM010000575.1:0-10557 GCA_033854915.1 Nocardioidaceae bacterium | reverse complement strand
GTCGTCTACAGCCACCGCTCGGCCTACCTGCACTCGATGGCGGTGGCCATGGGCGACGGCATGGGGCTCACGCCGTTCGACCGGGTGCTCCCGATCGTGCCGATGTTCCACGCCAACGCCTGGGGTCTCCCCTACGCGGCGCTGATGGTGGGCGCCGGCCTCGTGATGCCCGACCGGTGGCTCCAGCCCGAGCCGCTGATCCGGATCATCTCCGACGAGCAGGTGACGATGTCGGGTGCCGTCCCGACGATCTGGAACGACATCCTGGTCTTCGCCGACCAGCACGACTCCGACCTCTCGTCGATCCGGCTGGTGCCGTGCGGCGGGTCCGCGGTGCCCCGGAGCCTCCAGCAGGCGCTGCTCGAGCGGCACGGCGTGCGGGTGATCCAGGCCTGGGGCATGACCGAGACGAGCCCGGTCGCCTCGGTGGCCTGGCCGCCGCTCGGCGTGGAGGGCGAGGAGGAGTGGCGCTACCGCGCCAGCCAGGGTCGGCCCGGGTCGTCGGTCAGCGCCAGGATCGTCGGCGACGACGGCCAGGAGCTCCCGCGCGACGGGGAGTCGGTGGGCGAGCTGGAGGTGCGCGGGCCCTGGGTCACGGGCAGCTACTACAACTCCGACGACGCCGAGGCAGACACGAAGATCCACGACGGCTGGCTGCGCACCGGTGACGTCGGCACGCTGGACCGGCTTGGCTACATCACCCTGACCGACCGCGCCAAGGACGTGATCAAGTCCGGCGGCGAGTGGATCTCGTCGGTGGACCTCGAGAACGCGCTGATGAGCCACCCCGACGTGCTCGAGGCAGCGGTGGTGGGCATCCCCGACGAGAAGTGGCAGGAGCGGCCGCTCGCGTCCGTCGTACTCCGTGAAGGGGCCACGACGTCGGTCGAGGAGCTGCGCGACCACCTCGCCCAGTCGTTCGCGAGGTGGCAGCTGCCCGACGCCTGGGCGTTCATCGACCAGGTGCCCCGCACGTCGGTGGGCAAGTTCGACAAAAAGGTGCTGCGCAAGGAGTTCGCCGAGGGTTCGCTCGACGTCACCCGGCCCTGAGAGCGGTCAGCACGGCATCGGTACAGCGAGCCTCAGGAGACCTCGGCCTTGCGGGTGGACGCTTCCGCGAGACGCGTGAGGGCGAACTCCGTGATCCGCACGAGGGCCCGCTTGGCAGAGTCGCGGTCGCGGGCGTCCACGCTGATCAGCGGTACGTCGTCCGGGAGCGCGAGCGCCTCGGCGATCTCGTGGAGGGGGTACTTGTTGCCGCCCTCGAAGTCGTTGACGGCCACGATGAACGGCACGTCCTTGCTCTCGAAGTAGTCCAGCGGTGCGAACGCCGCGTCGAGCCGGCCGGTGTCGACCAGGACGATCGCGCCGATGGCGCCGCGCACGAGGTCGTCCCACATGAACCAGAAGCGCTTCTGCCCGGGGGTGCCGAACAGGTACAGCACGATGTCCTCGGCCAGGGTGATCCGGCCGAAGTCCATGGCCACGGTCGTGGTCGACTTCGAGGGCGTACTGGCCAGGTCGTCGACGCCTTCGGACTCGTTGGTGACGAGTGCCTCGGTGCGCAGCGGCACGATCTCCGACACCGAACCCACGAGCGTGGTCTTGCCGACGCCGAAGCCGCCCGCAATGACGATCTTCGTCGATGCGGCGGCGCGACGAGCGTTAGAGAGCGCGGAGTCCACGGAGGGTCCTTTCAAGGAGGTCGAAGCGTTCGTCGTCGGTGGAGTTCTCGGTGATGGTGGCCTGGACGTGCACGTAGCCCTGCTGCACGAGATCGCCGAGCAGTACCCGGATCACACCGATGGGCGTGGTGAGGAGGGCCGAGACCTCGGCCACGGAGCGTGAGTCGCAGACCCCGATGATCCGGCCCCGGAGGTCTTCGCCCCAGCCGCGACGGGTGGCCGAGGTGTCCAGGCGCAGCGTCGCCTCCAGCGGGAGGTCGACCACCGAGCGGGTACGGCCCGCCGTGAGTGCGTAGGGCCGGACGATCCGGGCGGCCGGCGGGGCCGCGCGTCGCTGGTCGGCCTCAGGCTCGTGGCTGGACATCGGCGTTCCTCAGACCCGGTGCACGCGTGCTTGGGCCTGCACCATCTGGCCCACGCGCTCGACCATGAGGGCCATCTCGTAGCCCACCTGACCGATGTCGGCGGTGGCCTGCGTGAGCACGGCGAGGTGCGACCCGTCGCCGACGCTCATCAGCAGCATGAAGCCGCTCTCCATCTCCACGATGGTCTGCAGCACCGCACCGCCCTCGAAGAGCCGGGCGGCACCCGTCGCCAGGCTGGCCAGGCCGGAAGAGACGGCCGCCACCTGCTCGGCGCGGTCGGCCGGGAGCCGGACGCTGGCTGCCATCAGCAGCCCGTCGGCCGACACCAGCACTGCGTGTGCGGCGCCCGGGACGCTGTCGACGAAACGGTTGACGATCCAGTCGAGCTCCCGGGTCTCGGGTCCGACGGAGGTCATGTCTACCTGGAGGCTCTCGGTCATGCTGGGCCAGTCTCCTCGTGCGCGTAGTCATCGGTCAGTGGTTGTGCGGCTGCTGCAGCCCGTCCGCGGGACACACCGGCCGAGTGAGCGGCCAGGCGGTTGCGGATCGCCTCGGGATCCCGAGCGACTGCGACAGGTTCTGGGGCGAGGCCACCGGGCACGAGCCGGCCACCGGGACGGCGTACGGGCAGACCGGTGCGGGTGTGACCCTCGCTGTTCGCCGTCTCGGCCTCGGTCGCAGCCTCCCAGCCGCGCTCGACCTCGTTGGTCATCCAGGGGCGCTCCGGCTCGTCGTTGAGCCAGTTGGAGCGGAGCTGACCGAAGATCGGGGTCTCCGGGGGCTCGCTGCTGTCGGGCACAAGGTCCCCCTCGAGAGCACTCGCTGCGGGCGTCGCGGACAGCGGTCGACGGATGGTCAGGCGCACCGGCAGGTCGTTGGCCGCCGGTGACTCGGCGTTCACGGCCGACCCCTGGACGCCCGCCAGGGCGACCGGTGCGAGGGGCTCGGCCGGGACGGCGACGGGCTCCGTCACCGGCTCGACGACCTGGGCAACGGGCTGTGCGGCCACCGGCTCGGGATGCCACGGCGAGCCGAAGGACGCGACGGCAGCGCCGTGCGTCTCCTCCTCGGCGACCTCATCGACCTCATCGACCTCGGCTACCTCCGGCTCGGGGACCGAGTCCCCCTCGTGGTCCGACTCGTCGTCGGTGTCGTCGGTGTCGTCGGTGTCGTCGGTGTGGTCGAGCTCGGCGACCTCGTCGACCCGCTCGTCGTCGGTGGACGCGTCCTCGATCGGGGCCTCGGCGCCGAAGTCGGGCGCGACCACGTCGGCGAGGGTCTCGCTCTCGTCGGCGGAGATCTCGTCCGCCGCGACCTCGTCGACCATGACCTCGTCGGCGACGCTCTCGTCGGTCGTGGGGGTCTCGCCAAAGAGGGCGTCGACGGTCGGCTCCGGCGACGTGGTCGCGGGGTCGTCGAGCAGGCTCGGGAGGGCCATCGGCTCGAAGGCGGGCGGGAGCTCGGGTGACGCCTCGAACATGCTCACGGCGGCGGCCGGCGCCTCCGCGGCCGGAGCGTCGGTGGTGACGTTGGCGCCCGGACGACGGCGCGGCAGACCGGTCACCGCGGCGATGGCCTCCTCGATCCGCTCGAGGTAGGGGTCGTACTCCTCGTCCGGCTCGTCCTCGAGCACCGGCGCCACAACGGGCTCGGTCTCTTCGGCCTGCGGGGCGTCCATGAGCGACAAGTGGTGCACGGGCTGCTCGGAGGCCAGGACCGCGTCGGGCAGCACGATGGTGGCGATGATGCCGCCACCCGTCGAGTTGCGGCGGAGCTTGACCCGCAGGCCGTGCTCCTCGGCGAGACGGCTGACCACGAACAGGCCCATCCTGCGGGCCGTGTCGACCGTGACCTCGCCGCCCTGCTTGAGGGCCTCGTTGGCCTGGGCGAGCGCGTCGCCGGCCATCCCCAGACCGGTGTCGATGATCTCGATCTCGACGCGCCCGGTCTCCTCGGCGGCCTGGATGACCACCGGCGAACCCGGGGGCGAGTACGACAGGGCGTTGTCGATGAGCTCGGCGAGCAGGTGCACGACGTCCGAGGCGGCCCGGCCGGAGATCCGGCGGTCCGGAGCGGCATCGATGCGGACTCGCTGGTAGTCCTGCACCTCGGAGACGGCGGCGTGGATGACGTCGGAGACGCTGAGCTCCTCGAAGCTCGCGGTCCGGCCCTGGGTGCCGCCCAGGATCACCAGGCTCTCCGCCGTACGACGCATCCGCGTCGCGAGGTGGTCGAGGCTGAACAGCTGCTCGAGGCGCTGCGGGTCCTCTTCGTCCTGCTCCAGCGACTCGATCAGAGCCAGCTGCTGGTTGACCAGGGTGGTGTTGCGGCGCGACAGGGTCACGAACATGGCGCCGACCTGGGCACGCAGCTGGGCCTCACCGGTCGCCAGCGTGACGGCCTGGCGGTGCATGTCGTCGACGGCCCGGGCGAGCTGGCCGAGCTCCTCCTTGGTGTGGACCGCGATCGGCGTGAGCTCTTCGGGCTCCTTGCCGTTCCGGATCCGCTTGACCGTCTCGGGAAGCTGGACGTGCGCCACGTCGAGGGCACCGTCGCGCACCCGGCGCAGCGGGTTGATCAGGGCGCGCGCAACCAGCAGCGCGAGCAGCAGCGAGGCGAGCAGGGCGCCGAGGATGATCCCCGTGTCGGTCAGGGCCCGAGTCTTCGCGGTCGATGCGCGGGTGCCGATCAGACCGTGGATCTCCGTCAGCAGGCCGGTGTTCACCGACTCGTACCTCAAGAAGTCCGTGGGCGAGGCGCCGAGGTCCTTGACCTTGCTCGTCGTCGCCTCACCGAGTCGCGTGCTGTTGCTGGTGATCAGACCCGAGACGCGGCGGTTGCCACCGACGGCGGCGCGCAGGTTGGACAGCGCCGAACCCTCGGCACCGACCTCGGCGGCCAGCCAGACCGCACCGAGCTGGGTCGACTGCTGGGTCGAGCTCTCGATGAGCAGCTGCTGCTTGGTCAGGGAGAGCTCTGCGTTGAGCGACTGCACCAGGCCCTCCACGTTGGGGTCCGGCGTACCGCTGGTGTTGAGGGTCGAGTCGATCAGGGCGGTCGCGTCACGCTCCATGTCGCTGAGCTGGACGGGCTTGGTCGCCGTGATGCCGGCGCCCGAGCCGCTGCGGAGCTGCCCGCCCTTCTCCATCATCGAGCTGACCAGGGCGCTCTGCGCGGGCGTCAGGTTGGCGGACGCGGCGGAGCTCTTCAGTGCTGCCGCCGCGGCGTCGAACTGCTGGGTCGGGCTGGCCTTTGGGACGCCGATCTGGTCGGCCAGCGAGGCCGGCAGGGTGAGGCGCTCGGTGGCGGTGAGGTAGCCGACCGCGGGGCCGAGGACGGTGGCCCGCTGCTCGGTCGCGGAGTAGTCGCTGGCCGACGTGAGCTCGGAGGAGACGCGGAGGCCGCCGAACACCGCGGCGTGGGCGTCGGGGATGGCGAGCACGGCGACGACCTTGCGGCGCACGGACCATTCCGACACACGGAACGTTGACGACGCGCCCGAGAGGGCGTCACGACGAATGTTCAGCAACGGTACTCCAGAGAAGCTTGAGTCCTACCCGCATCGCCGACCCAGGTCAGTGATGACCGGGCCCCATTCCCCGGCTTTGCCACCATAGGCATCCGATGAGTTCCGGGAAGGCAAAATGGCAAAGAAGGGGTCCGAACGGGGGCCCTCCATGGCCCGAACGGACTAGTCGCTGCCTCAGGCGCGGGCCCGCGGGTGCGCGGCCGCGAAGACCTCACGCAGGTTGTCCACGGTGACCAGGGTGTAGATCTGGGTGGTGGTGACCGAGGCGTGCCCCAGCAGCTCCTGGACCACGCGCACGTCGGCGCCGCCCTCGAGCAGGTGGGTGGCGAAGGAGTGGCGCAGCGTGTGCGGGGAGACGTCCTTGGTGACGCCGGCCCGTTCGGCCGCCTTGACCAGCACCGTCCAGGCCGACTGCCGCGACAGGCGCCCGCCGCGGGCGTTGAGGAAAAGCGCGCCGGCGCGGTCGGTCGTCGCGGTCGACGCGAGCTCGGGCCGGGCGCGGGTGAGGTAGGCGTCCAGTGCCGCGAGCGCGAACGAGCCGACCGGCACCAGCCGCTCCTTGCCACCCTTGCCGCGCAGCAGCACGGTGCCGTCCACCCGGTCGAGGTCGTCGACGTCGAGACCGACCGCCTCGGAGATCCGGGCACCGGTGCCGTAGAGGAGCTCGAGCAGGGCCCGATCGCGCAGGGCCAGTGTCGTCCCCGCGGCGCCTGCCGCGTCGAGGATCGCCTCCACCTCGGCCAGCGGCAGAGCCTTGGGCAGCCGTCGCGCCGGTGACGGCGGGCGTACGGCGGCCGCCGGGTCGGCGGTCGCGAGGCCGTCGGCCACGCAGAACTTGTGGAAGCCGCGCACCGCGACCACCGTCCGCCCCGCCGAGGTCGCGGACAGCGGCGGGTGGTCGGCGTCGCCCTCGCGCAGCCTGACCAGGAAGGCCGCCACCATGGCCTCGGTGACGTCGTCGAGCTCGGTCACGCCGGTCGCGGCGAGGAAGGCATGGTAGCGCCTCAGGTCGCGCCGATACGACGACAAGGTGTTGGCCGCGAGCCCACGCTCGACCGTCAGGTGGTCGAGGTAGGTCCGCAGTGCGCTCCCGACGTCAGCCAAGCTCAGTCGAGCCCGGCCAGGACCTCGTCGAGGTCCACCGCGTCGATCCCGACCGCGTCGCCGACGGGACCGTTGGTCAGCTGCCCGGCGTGGGTGTTGAGTCCCAGCGCCAGGCTGTGGTCGTCGCGACAGGCCTGGGCCCAGCCCCTGTCGGCCAGGGACACGGCGTACGGCAGCGTCGCGTTGGTCAGGGCGTACGTCGAGGTGTTGGGCACGGCGCCGGGCATGTTCGCCACGCAGTAGAAGATCGAGTTGTGGACCGCGAAGGTCGGGTCTGCGTGGGTGGTCGGGTGGGTGTCCTCGAAGCAGCCGCCCTGGTCGACGGCGATGTCGACGAGCACCGAGCCGGGCTTCATCTCCGAGACCAGCTGGTTGGTGACCAGCTTGGGGGCCTTGGCACCGGGGATCAGCACCGCACCGATCACCATGTCGGCCTCGCGCACCTGCTGCTGGATGGCCAGCTGCGACGAGGCGAGGCCGTGCACGCGGTTGTTGTAGCGCCAGAAGGACATCCGCAGCTTGTCGAGGTCGGTGTCGAGCAGCGTCACGTCGGCCCCCATGCCGAGCGCGATGTTCGCCGCGTTCTGCCCGGAGACGCCCGCGCCGATGATCACGACCTTGGCGTTGGCGACACCACCGACCCCACCCATCAGCACGCCGCGGCCGCCCTGGGCCTTGAGCAGGGAGTAGGCGCCCACCTGCGGTGCCAGACAACCGGCCACCTCGGACATCGGGTAGAGCAGCGGCAGCCCGCCCGACGGCAGCTGCACGGTCTCGTAGGCGATGCCGGTGACCTTGCTCGCGATCAGCTCCTCGGTGAGAGGCTTGTCGGCGGCCAGATGGAGGTAGGTGAAGAGGGTCAGCCCCTCACGCATCCGGTGGTACTCCTCGGCGATCGGCTCCTTGACCTTGAGCACCATGTCGGCGGTGCCCCAGACCTCGTCCGCGCCGTCGAGGATCTTCGCTCCGGCGGCCTCGAACTCGCTGTCCTCGATCTGCGAGCCGACGCCGGCGTTCTTCTCCACGAAGACCTCGTGGCCGTGTGCCGAGAGCTCGTGCACGCCGATCGGCGTGATGGCGACGCGATATTCGTGGTTCTTGACTTCCTTGGGGACGCCGACCTTCACCTTCGTACTCCTCACAGACACCGGCCCACCTCGGTGGGAGCCGGTCCCGACACTATCCAATGTGACTCCGACCACCCGCCCGGGGACGTCAGGCGGTGCGCGCCACGTCCTCGACGTCCCGCATCGTGCGCAGGATGTTGCGGCAGGTGAGCCGGGCCAGGTCGGCGTCCGACCAGCCGCCGTCGCGCAGCGCGACCAGCAGACGCGGGTACGACGAGACGTCCTCGAGGCCTTCGGGGAGCCAGTCGACGCCGTCGTAGTCGCCACCGAGACCGATGTGGTCGATGCCCGCGACCTCCCGCACGTGGTCGAGATGTCTCACCACGTCGGCGAGGGTCGAGGGCGGGTGCGGCACCTCGTCCTGGTAGGCCGCCTCGACCGCGAGGAGGGCCGGGATGTCGCGCGGGTCGACCCCCTGTGCGACGGCCCGCCGCTCGGCCTCGAGGGACCAGTCGCGGACGGCCTGGTTCACGAAGCGTGGGACGAACGTGACCATGCAGGTGCCACCGTTGACGGCCAGCCGGGACAGCACGTCATCCGGCACGTTGCGCGGGTGGTCGCACACGGCGTACGCCGAGGAGTGGCTGAAGATCACCGGCGCCGTCGTGGTGTCGAGGGCGTCACGCATCGTGTCGGGGCTGACGTGGGAGAGGTCGACCATCATCCCGACCCGGTTCATCTCCCGGACCACGTCGCGGCCCTGGTCGCTGAGGCCGCCGAGCACCGGCTCGTCGGTCGCGGAGTCGGCCCACGGCACGTTGTCGTTGTGGGTCAGCGTCAGGTAGCGGACGCCGAGGCGGTGATAGAGGCGCAGCACGGCCGGCGACTCCGCGATCTGGTGACCGCCCTCCGCGCCCATCAGGCAGGCGATCCGGTCGTCGTCCCAGGCCTGCTCGACCTCGTCGGCCGTGGTCGCGACGGCCAGCTGGTCGGGGTACCGCTCGACCAGGGCGTACGCCGCGTCGATCTGCTCGAGTGTGGACGTCACCGCTCGGTCGCCCTCGCTGGTCGGCACGTACACCGACCAGAACTGCGCCCCGACTCCCCCGGCCCGCAGCCGCGGGAGGTCGGTGTGCGTCTGCGTCTGCGGCTGTCCGACGTCGTAGCGGTCGAGGTCGTAGCCGACGAGGTCACGCAGCGCCCAGAGCAGGTCGTTGTGGCCGTCGATCACCGGGTGGGCGGCCAGCAGGTCGTCGACGCCGCTCATCAGAGCAGCCCCTTGGCCTGCGCGAGCAGCACGGCCTGCACCAGCGGGCCGTCACCGACCCGGCCGTGCAGCACCGCCTCGAGGAGGTCGTCGACCGGCACCCAGCCACCGGTCATCTCGGCCTCCTCGTGGGCCCTCTCGAAGTCGACGTCGTCCACACGGCGTACCCCTCGAGCGAGGTAGAAGTGCATGACCTCCGCCGAGATCCCGGGGCTCGACCAGGTGCTCGCCAGATGGGTCCAGCCGTCCGCCTCCAGGCCGGCCTCCTCCCGCAGCTCACGCCGTGCGGCGTCCACCGGGTCCTCCCCGACTGCGTCGAGAAGCCCGGCGGGCAGCTCGACGAACCGGCGCCCGGCGGGATGGCGGTACTGCCACAGGCAGTAGACGCGGCGGTCGTCGTCCAGGGCCAGCACGATCACCGCGCCGGGGTGCTCGAGCACCAGCCGCCCGAAGGTCCTGTCGTCCCCCGGCGGGTGCAGCTGGTCGAGGCGCAACGCCATCACCCAGTCGCCGCGGTAGAGGTCGCGGCTCGAGGTCACCGGCCAGGCCTCGAGAGTGTCGGTGAGGTCGGGAGTCATGACCTTGACGCTAGCGGGGTGGCTACAGCCGACCCGACTTCACCACGCGGCTCAGGAACTGCTGGGTGCGCTCCTCGTGCGGGTCTTCGAAGATCTGCTCGGCCGAGCCGTGCTCGAGGATCTGGCCGGCGTCCAGGAAGCACACCTGGCTGGCGACCTCCTTGGCGAAGCCCATCTCGTGGGTCGCCAGCAGCATGGTGAGCCCTTCGTGGGCGAGCTCGCGCACGATCTCCAGCACGTCGCCGACCAGCTCGGGGTCGAGCGCGGCGGTGATCTCGTCGAGCAGCATCACCCGCGGTTGCATCGCCAGCGCCCGCACGATCGCGACCCGCTGCTGCTGACCACCCGACAGGCTGTCGGGGTAGGCCTTGGCCTTCTCCCCCATGCCCACCGACTCCAGCAGGGTCATCCCACGCTCGCGCGCCTCGGTCTTGGACAGACCGCCGACCCTCGTCGGCGCCAGCATCACGTTCTCGATCACCGACATGTGTGGGAACAGGTTGTAGCTCTGGAAGACGATGCCCACGTCACGCCGCAGCACGTTGAGGTCGACGCCGGTGCCGGTGACGGTGTCGCCGTCGATCCGGATCTCGCCGGAGCTGATCTCCTCTAGGGCGTTGACGCAGCGCAGCAGGGTCGACTTCCCTGAGCCCGAGGCGCCGATCAGGCAGACGACCTCATGCCGCTCGACATTCAGCGAGACGCCCTTGAGCACCTCGTTGCGCCCGAAGGACTTGTGGACCTCGTCGATCTCGAGGAAGGCCATCAGCTTCCTCCCGCCCTGCGCGAGGCATCTCGATCGATCAGGTAGTCGACGAACCGTGCCTGCGGGATCGTGATGATGATGAAGAACCCGGCCGCCAGCGTGATCGGGGACAGGTTGAACAGGTCGGACTCGAACAGCTGGGCGACCAGCAGGACCTCCAGGATGCCTGCGAACGCCAGCAGCGCGGTGTCCTTCT
>JAWWPM010000574.1:0-2794 GCA_033854915.1 Nocardioidaceae bacterium | reverse complement strand
TCGTCGCACTCTCACCACCGAAAAGCACCGCGAAGAGCGCGGCGAAGACCGGCTCCATGCTCATGATGATCGCGGCGCGCGCCGGCGGCAGGTGTGCCTGTGCCCAGGTCTGGCCGATCATCGCCGCAGCGCCCGCGACCACCGCCATGTAGATGACGCTCAGCCAGTCGCTCGCCAGGTGCGGGAACACGATGCCGTCGGGCGCCGTGCACAGGAAGCAGATCACCGTGATCACCATCAGCTGCACGATCGACATCCCGATCGCCTGCCCGGGCTCCGACCAGGCACCGAGCCCGACGATGTGGAGGGCGTAGATCATCGCGGCCACGAAGATCAGCCCCTCGCCGTAGCCGATCGAGAAGCCGCTCAGGGTGAGCACGCCGAGCCCGGCCACGGCCAGGAGCACGGCGGCCCAGGTGCTGCGACCGATCCGGCTGCGCAGGATCAGGGCCGCGAAGATCGGGGTCGCCACGACGTACATCCCGGTGATGAAGCCCGAGACGCTGGCCGGGGTCTCGGCGAGCCCGGCGGTCTGCAGGATCTGCGCGACGCCGTACAGGCAGCCGAGCACCGCCGCGTGCTTGCGCGACTCGGCGGTGAGTCGTCCGAGGGCGCGGGGTGCGAGCAGCACCAGGGTGAGACTGGCGATCGCGAACCGGACCGCCAGGAAGTCGAGCGTCGGCACCCGCGTCAGCAGGTCGTGGATCAGGAAGAACGTGCTGCCCCAGACCGCGGTGACGGCGAGGAGCGCGGCCGTCGCCAGCAGCGTCGTACGACGGGAGGCGGGCACCGAGGCACGCTATCGCGCGGCCCGGACAGTCTCAGATGATGTGCAGGATGACGACGCTGCCCTTCGGGGCCATCGAGCCGCCGCCCGGGCTGGAGCTGTACACGTAGCCGACCCCGATGTAGTACGGCGACCTCACCACGTCCACCTGGAAGCCGAGGCCCTTCAGTTCCGCGGTCGCCGCGTCGACCCCCATCGCCGTGAGGTTGTCGGGCACCTGCACGAGCTCCGGGCCCTTCGAGACGACGAGGTGCACCTGGTCGCCGCGGTGCAGCACGCCGGCCGGGGGGTCCTGGGAGAGCACGTGGCCCTCGGGGACCTGGTCGGAGTACTGCGGCGTACCGAGCACCACGTCGAGGTGCTGCGCCTTGAGCACCCGCTCGGCGCGGGCGGCGTCCAGGCCGGTCCAGTCGCGGACGTGGATCGGCCTCGGGCCCCGGCTGACCACGAGGTCGACGACGGTCTGCGGGCTCTCGCGCTTGCCGGCGACCGGCGTGCTGCCGATCACCTGGCCGCTGGGGACCTTCTCGTCGTACTGCTTGATCGAGCGGCCGTAGGTGAGGTGGGCGCGGAGCAACGCGTCCTGCGCCTGGTTGACCGTGAGCGTGCGCACCTGCGGTACGGCGTACAGCTCCTTGCCGCGCGACAGGGTCAGGGTCACGGTGCCGTGGTCGGTCACCCGGGCGCCCGGGTCGGGGTCGGTGCCGACGACGTGACCCTTCGGGACGCTGTCGGAGAAGGCCGGTGTCCCGACCTTCACGTGCAGCCCGACGGCTTCGAGCTTGTGGGTCGCGGCCTGCTGGGTGAGGCCGAGCACGCCCGGCGTGGCGGTGTAGCGGGCCCAACCGAACCAGTAGGCACCCACGCCGCCGAGCAGCGCGATCACCAGGGCGAGGCCGAGCAGCACCGGACCGCGACGGCGTCGACGGGTGCGCGGCCGACCGGACGGGGGATCGCTCGGCGGGGCCGCCGGTCGCACCCGCTCGGGCGCGGGCAGAGGCTGGGGCGAGATGAACTCGGCGGGCGTCACCGGCCGGAGGTCGAGGTCGCTGGTGTCGGCGCTCTGCTGCCCGGAGTGGGCGGGCTCGTGGTGGGCCGGGAGCGCGAGGTCGGTGGTCAGCTCGTGGTCGTCCCAGGCGCCGCTGGCCAGGGCCTGGGAGACCCGGTGCAGCTGGTGGAGCAGGACGCCGGCGTCGGCCGGACGCTGCGCACGGTCACGTGCGGTGGCTCGCGCGACGAGGGCGTCGAGGTACGCCGGGATGCCGGGCGCCGCGCGTGACGGCGGCGGCACGTCCTCGTGCACGTGCTTGTAGGCGACCGCGATGGGGGACTCGCCCTCGTGCGGCTTGCTGCCGGTGAGCAGCTCGTAGAGGACCACCCCGGCGGCGTAGACGTCGGCCCGCGCGTCGCTGGTGCCGTCGACGACCAGCTCGGGGGCGAGATAAGAGACGGTGCCGATGATCACGCCGCCGGTCGCGGTGTGCTGGGTGTCGGCGCTGACGGCCTTGGCCAGCCCGAAGTCGGCGACCTTAACCCGGCCGTCATCGGCGATCAGGACGTTCTCGGGCTTGATGTCGCGATGGATCAGCCCGGCGCGGTGGGCCGCCGCGAGCGCGGAGACCACCGGCTCCATCAGGGCCAGGGCGCGGACCGGAGGCAGCGGTGCCTCGTCGCGGATCACGTCACGCAGGGTGTGCCCGGCGATCAGCTCCATGACGAGGTAGAGGGTGCCGCCGTCGACGGTCGGATCCTCGCCCTGGTCGAAGACGTTGACGACGTGGGGGTGGGAGAGCCGGGCCGCGGAGCGGG
Organism: Nocardioidaceae bacterium; assembly: GCA_033854915.1. Classification (GTDB taxonomy): domain Bacteria; phylum Actinomycetota; class Actinomycetes; order Propionibacteriales; family Nocardioidaceae; genus Nocardioides. Next base: position 198 of record JAWWPM010000574.1, on the reverse strand, counting down.
CCTCGCGCACGAACCGCGCCGCGAACGCCTCGTCGTCACCGAGCCCCGGGTGCATGATCTTGACCGCACAGGGGCGGTCGAGCCGGGTGTCGAGCGCCTCGTAGACGCTGGCCATGCCGCCGCGTGCGATGCGGGGACCGATCCGGTAGCGACCGTCCAGCACCTGCCCGGACACAGGGTCGGCAAGGACGACGCTGC
>JAWWPM010000573.1:0-3090 GCA_033854915.1 Nocardioidaceae bacterium | reverse complement strand
CGGTCCGGCGTACGCCGTCGGTGTCGACGCCGTCCTCGGCGCTCACCCCGAGCCGCTCGAGCAGCGCGGCCATGGTGACCGGTCGGGCCCGGGGCGCCCCGTCGTCGTGCTTGAGCGCGAACGCCCGGCCGTCGGTCAGCGCCACCGCGTAGCAGGACTCGGCGCCGGCCTTGCCGATCGCACCCGGGATCGCGGTCAGCAGCGCCCGCTCGTCGCGGGTGCTGCCGCTGACGTACGCCGGGTGCGCCCGCATCGCCTCCGCCACGCGGCGCTCGGCGCCGTCACGGGTGGCGACGCGGGCGAACGCCCGGGCCAGCCCGGTGAGGCTGGTGGAGAGCAGCGGTGCGCCGCAGCCGTCGACCGCGACCGTGGTCACCGGCTCCCCGGTCAGCTCCGCGAAGGTGGCCGCGATCGCCTGCTGGAGCGGGTGCTCCGGCTCCAGGTAGGTGGCGAGGTCCCAGCCGTTGACCACACACGTGGCGAGCATCGCGGCGTGCTTGCCGGAGCAGTTCATCAGGATCGGCGCCTTCCGGCCACCGGCCCGGATCACCGCCTCGCGGGCGTCGTCGTCGAGCGGGAAGTCCGGCGGCGTCTGGAGCGCGGACTCGTCCAGCCCGGCGCCGGCCAGGATCCGGCGGACGCCCTCGATGTGGAAGTCCTCCCCCGAGTGGGACGCGCAGGCCAGCGCGAGCAGCTCGCCGTCGAGGTCGAGCCCGGCGCGCAGCATGCCGACCGCCTGGAGCGGCTTGTTGCACGACCGCGGCAGCACCGGCGAGGTCACGTCGCCCGCGGCGTACGCCGTGCTGCCGTCCGCGGCCAGCGCGACGACCGAGCCGTAGTGATGGCCCTCCACGAACCCGGACCGCACGATCTCCGCCAGAACCACCTGCTGCTCGACCATGCCCGGACGCTATCCACCCGGTCGAGTGCTGGTGTGGCTGCCCCCGCGACCAGCGCAGCACTCGACCCGGTGCAACTGGCACGATGATCGCCGTGTCCCTGCCCCAGCACTGCCCCAGCCCGCGTGAGCTCGACGACCTCGAGCTGCTGGTCAACGGCGGACTGGCACCGCGCACCGGGTACGACGCCACCGGGCCAATCACCCTGTCCCTCCCGGACGACGTCGCGGCGGCCGCCGCCGACGCCGGCGGGGTCGAGCTGACCGACCCGGAGGGGCTGCCGCTCGCGCGGGTCGCCTCCGACGGCACCGTCACCTCGCTCGCACCCCACGAGACCGGGGCGTTCCGTCGGCTGCACCTCTCACCGGCCGTCACCCGCACGACGTACGCCGGTGCGCTGACGGTGCCGGTCGCGGCACCGCTCACGCAGCCGGACCTCGACCTGGTCGACCGGACCCGCGCCGGGCGGCCCGTGCTGCTGCTCGCGCTGACCGGGACCGGCACCCCCCAGGGCGTGAGCCCGATCGGCCTGGTGCGGGCCAGCCTGGCGGCCGCGGCGCTCCTCGGGGACACCCAGGTCGTCGCGGCCCCCCTGGCCTCGCACGGAGACCCGGACACCGACCACCTCCTCGGCCAGCAGGTGGTCGCCAGCTACGCACCCGGCGAGGTGCTGGCGGTGACCGGTGAGGGCGAGCTCCCGGAGCCGATCGCGGACGTCGTCGACGCGGACCAGCCTGCGCCCGACGAGCAGGGACTGGTGGTGTTCTTCACCGGCCTCTCCGGCAGCGGCAAGTCGACGCTCGCCCGCGCCCTGCACGACCTGCTCCTCGAGGACAGCAGCCGCACCGTGACCAGCCTCGACGGCGACGTCGTACGCCGGAACCTGTCCGCGGGTCTGACCTTCTCCAGGGCGGACCGCGAGACCAACATCCGCCGGATCGGCTGGGTGGCCGCGGAGATCTCCCGCCACCGGGGCGTGGCGATCTGCTCGCCGATCGCTCCGTTCGACGAGACCCGGCGTCAGGTGCGCGGCTACGTCGAGGACGCCGGTGGCGCGTTCTTCCTGGTGCACGTGGCGACCCCGCTCGAGGAGTGCGAGCGGCGCGACAAGAAGGGCCTCTACGGCAAGGCCCGGGCCGGCGAGATCCCCGAGTTCACCGGGATCTCCTCTCCGTACGAAGAGCCGCGGGACGCGGCGGTGCGGGTCGACACGACGGGGCGCAGCATCGAAGATGCTTTGGGGGACGTGCTCGCCGCACTCGCGGACGCCGGGTACATCGCGCTGGACGTCCGAGGGAGCTGACGGCATGCAGGAACTCACGCTGCACCTGTTCGGGTCCAGCTGGCTCTCGATCACGGTCACCGGCTTCTTCGTCGGCACCATCGTGGGACTCACCGGCATGGGCGGCGGAGCCTTGATGACGCCGGCCCTGATCTTCCTCGGCGTCGGCAACGCGTCCACCGTGGTCACCGCCGACCTGACCGCTGCCGCCGTGTACAAGACCGGTGGCGCCGCCGTGCACTGGCGCGAGGGGTCACCCAACCTGCGCCTGGCCGGGTTCCTGATCCTCGGCTCGGTGCCGTTCGCGCTGCTCGGCCCGCACCTCGTGCACGCGTGGGCCGGCGGCTCCGAGGACACCCTCGACAAGACGCTGAAGGAGTGCATCGGCTTCGCGCTCCTGCTCGCCGCCGCGACCTACGCGATCCGGCTGTACATCCAGCTGCGCCACGTGCGCCGGGGCAAGCCCAACGACAACCCGAACCCCCGCATCCGGCCCGTGCCGACGATCCTCGTGGGCGCCGCCGGCGGCCTGCTCGTGGGCGTGACCAGCGTCGGCTCGGGCTCGGTGATCATGGTGGCGCTGCTGATGCTCTACCCCGGGCTGTCCGCCGTACGCCTGGTCGGCACCGACCTGGTCCAGGCGGTCCCGCTCGTTCTCTCCGCGGCGATCTCCAACATCGCGATCAACGGCCTGGACTGGCAGCTGACGCTGCCGCTGATCATCGGCTCGGTGCCCGGCTCGCTGCTCGGCAGCCGGATCGCGCCGATGGTCCCGCAGTCGGTCATCCGGCGCGGCATCGTGATCGTGCTGACCGTCTCCGGCATCGCGCTGCTGGACAAGGCCGGCTGGGCACCCCTCGGCGCTGGCGACGACCAGACGCACCCCTACCTGATCGGCATCATCGGGAT
>JAWWPM010000572.1:0-8362 GCA_033854915.1 Nocardioidaceae bacterium | reverse complement strand
GCCGCGGCACCAGCAGGGACCCGATCTGCTGCTTGAAGATGCTGCGGGGGTAGACCCGGTTGAGGCGTACGACGCGTGACTCGGGCAGGTCGACGGGTGCGAACCGCACGTTGCGACCCGCGATCGTGACCTCGGTGATGGCCGCCTGGCGGGCCCGGGCCCGGAACCGGGCGACCAGCAGCAGCGACGCGACCTCGGCCGGCGGCTCGCCGTAGCGGTCGTCGAGCTCGTCGCGGATCTGGTCCACGTCGGCGTCGGTGCGGACCTCGGCGAGCCGGCGGTACATCTCCAGCCGGAGCCGCTCGCTGGGGATGTAGGTGTGTGGCAGGTGGGCGTCGACCGGCAGCTCGATGCGGACCTCGCCGAGCTCGGGCTCCTGATCGCCCCGGAACTCCTGGACGGCCTCGCCCACGAGCCGCACGTAGAGGTCGAAGCCGACGTCGGCGATGTGACCCGACTGCTCGCCACCGAGCAGGTTGCCGGCGCCGCGGATCTCGAGGTCCTTCATCGCGATCGCCATCCCCCCGCCGAGGTCGGAGTGCTGAGCCAGCGTCGCCAGCCGCTCGTGGGCGGTCTCGGTGAGCGGCTTCTCCGCCGGGTAGAGGAAGTAGGCGTAGGCCCGCTCGCTGGACCGACCGACCCGGCCCCGCAGCTGGTGGAGCTGGGAGAGCCCGAGCGTGTCGGCCCGCTCGATGATCATGGTGTTGGCGTTGGAGACGTCGAGGCCCGACTCCACGATCGTGGTGCAGACCAGCACGTCGAAGCGCTTCTCCCAGAAGTCGAGCATCACCTGCTCCAGCTGGTGCTCACCCATCTGCCCGTGCGCGACGCCGATCCGCGCCTCGGGCACCAGCTCCCGCAGCCGGGCCGCGGCCTTCTCGATCGTCTGCACGCGGTTGTGGATGAAGAACACCTGTCCCTCGCGGAGCAGCTCGCGACGAATCGCCGCGGTGACGGTGCGGTCCTCGTAGGCGCCGACGTAGGTCAGCACCGGGTGCCGCTCCTCGGGCGGGGTGGTGATCGTCGACATCTCGCGGATGCCGGTGATCGCCATCTCCAGGGTTCGCGGGATGGGGGTCGCGCTCATGGACAGCACGTCGACGCTGGTGCGGAGCCGCTTCATCTGCTCCTTGTGCTCAACCCCGAAGCGCTGCTCCTCGTCGACCACGATCAGACCGAGGTCCTTGACCCGGATGTCGGGGTTGAGCAGCCGGTGGGTGCCGATCACGATGTCGACCGAGCCCTCGCGCAGACCCTCGGCGACCTCGCGCGCTTCCTTCTCGGTCTGGAACCTGCTGAGCGCCCGGATGGTCACCGGGAAGGCACCCATCCGCTCGGCGAACGTCGTGTAGTGCTGCTGCACGAGCAGCGTCGTCGGCACGAGGACGGCGACCTGCTTGCCCTCCTGCACCGCCTTGAACGCCGCCCGCACCGCGATCTCGGTCTTCCCGTAACCGACGTCGCCGCACACCAGCCGGTCCATCGGCACGGTGCGCCGCATGTCGGCCTTGACCTCCTCGACGGTGGTCAACTGGTCGGGGGTCTCGTGGAACGGGAACGCGTCCTCGAGCTCCTGCTGCCAAGGAGTGTCGGGCCCGAACGCGAAGCCCTGCGTGGCCTGGCGCGCGGCGTACAGCTTGATCAGCTCGGCCGCGATCTCACGCACCGCACGCCGCGCCCGCCCCTTGCGCTTGCCCCAGTCGGCGCCACCGAGCCGGTCGAGGCTGGGTTGCTCGCCACCGACGTAGCGAGTCACCTGGTCCAGGCTGTCGGCCGGCACATAGAGCATGTCGGGGGGACCACCGCGCTTGGATGCGCCGTAGTGGAGGACGAGGTACTCGCGGGTGGCACCGTGCACCTCGCGCTGCCGCATCTCCACGAAGCGCCCGACGCCGTGCTGCTCGTGCACGACGTAGTCGCCGGCCTTGAGCTCGAGTGGGTCGATCTGCCGCTTGCGGCGGGTCGGCATCCGGCTCTGGTCGCGGGTCGCGGCCCGCTGCCCGGACAGGTCGTCACCGGTGACCAGCACCAGGCCCAGCCCGTCGTCGACGAAGCCGTGGGAGAGGGTGCCGGTGGTAACAATCACGATGCCGCTCTCGAGCGGGGCGTCGTCGCCGGGCTCGACCAGACGGGCAGCGAGGTCGTGCTCGCCGAGCACCTCGACCATCCGCTGGGCCGGGCCGTGCCCGAGGTGGACCACCACGACCCGGTGGCCGTCGGAGAGCCAGCCGCGCAGGTCGGCGACCGCCCGCTCGAGGTCGCCGCGGTAGCCCTCGACCGGCCCGGCCGCGAGCGTCAGCGTCGCCTTGTCGGTGACGGAGTCGTCGAGGCCGAACGGGCTGACCGTCCACCACGGCGAGCCGAGCGCTCGGCTGTGCTCGCGGACGTCGTCGAGGTCGCGGTAGGACGCGGCGCCGAGGTCGATCGGCGCGGTGCCGCCACCGGCCGCGGCCGCCCACGACGCACCCAGGAACTCCTCGCTGGTGGCGACCAGGTCGTGCGCGCGGCTGCGCACCCGCTCGGGGTCGACCAGCACGACCTGGGTGTCGGCGGGCATGACGTCGACCAGCAGCTCGAGCTCGTCGACCAGCACCGGGGCCAGCGACTCCATGCCCTCGACGGCGATGCCGGCGGCGACCTTGTCGGTCATCTCGGCCAGCTGGGGGTGCGCGCGGCCCAGCTCGGCGGCGCGACGGCGGACGTCGTCGGTCAGCAGCAGCTCGCGGCAGGGCGGCGCCCAGAGCCGCGGCACGACCTCGATGGTGCGCTGGTCGGCCACCGCGAACGAGCGGACCTCCTCGACCTCGTCGCCCCAGAACTCCACCCGGAGCGGATGCTGCTCGGTCGGCGGGAAGACGTCGACCAGGCCACCGCGCACCGCGAACTCACCGCGCTTCTCGACCAGGTCGACGCGCGTGTAGGCGGCGTCGGCCAGACGGCGTACGACGTCGTCGAGCACCACCTCGTCGCCTGCGGCGAGCTCCACCGGCACGAGGTCGCCCAACCCCTTGACCTGGGGCTGAAGGATCGAGCGCACCGGTGCGACCACGACCTGGAGAGGCCCGCTGCCGGCGCCGGCCTCGGGGTGGCGCAGCCGGCGCAGCACGGCGAGCCGCCGGCCGACGGTGTCGCTGCGGGGGCTGAGCCGCTCGTGGGGCAGCGTCTCCCAGCTCGGGAAGTAGGCGATGCCGGAGGGGTCGATCAGCGACGCGAGCTCGGAGGTCAGCTCTTCGGCCTCGCGGCCCGTGGCCGTGACCAGCAGCACCGTGCGACCGGCCCGGACCAGGCCGTCGACCAGGAAAGGCCGCAGCCCGGCCGGCGCGATCAGGTCGAGCGTGCCGACGTGCGCCGGGTCGACGAGCGCCTCGGCGAGCGCAGGCTCGCCGAGGACGGCGTCGGACAGCGCGGTCAGGATCACGGGCACCTCGGGGGTCGGACGACGAACGGGCAGGCACAGCACGAGTGCCCCCAACCGGCGAGCGGTGGGGGTGCAGATCTCAGGATAGACCGCAGCGCCGACAGCCCTCCGAGGCGCATCGGCGTCAGTCGGCGCCGGCTCCCACGCGCAGCCGGAGCAGGGTGGCCTCGTCGTGGAAGGGCCGGCGCCCCTGGGCGGCCACGGTCTGCAGCAGGGTGACCAGTGCACCGGAGTAGGCCCGGGCGGCGTCGCGCCGGGCGACCAGCGAGAAGTGCCAGGGGCGGACCGAGACCTCTCGGCAGGCCCGGTCGGCGCGCTGGGCGCCGGGCAGCACCCGGCCGGCGCGCTGGGACATCAGGTCGGCCAGGTGCAGCTGCTGCACGCCGTGCTCGGTGCGCAGCGCCGGCTGCACGTAGTTGGCCAGCAGCCCCAGCCGGCGCTCGGACAGCGCCGAGGCGACCCGCAGCGAGCGCTCGCACCTCGTCACCGCGACGGCCTCACGGTTGCGGGCGCGATGGTCGACGAACGCCGCCGTCCCGGCGGCCACGACCACCAGCGCCAGCACGGCCGCCGCCCAGCCCAGCCGCGAGCCCGACGGGCGGACCCGCGCCCCGCCCTCGACGACCTCTGACATCTCGGAGTACATCTCTGCAGTGTGCGCCTCCGAGGGCGCCCCGGTCACGAGCTCCGCTGGGCAGGCGGCGGGGTCGGAGACCCGGCCCACGAAGAGCGGGGTGCCATGGGTCGTGGATCGACGCGGCTTCCCCTCGCAGAGTGCTAGATGTCCCCCTCAATTGGCGATGCCGCCCCTGCCCGTGGCGCTGAGAGTTGGAATGTTCGAGATTGACCCACCCGACGGCCCACCAGCCGTGACCACCCGGGGTCAACGGTCGAGATCTGGCCGCCCTTCGGGGGCACCTGACGAGGTGACTGGAGCCGTCGCGCGCATTTCCCCCAAATCGAGCGACGGACGTCCTGACACGGCTGGTGGGTCCCCTATACCACACTGTTCCCGCCCTGCGGCAGTTTCACGCGCGCTTACCGGAAATTTTAGGTGGCCGTGACTACATGTGAGCCTGCATATGGGGGGGACCATGCGCATCAACGAATCTTGGCACGCACCAGGGGGATCGAGACCAGGTCACGGGCCGCCCGACGCTCGCGGCATCACGCCCGCGCCCTGTGAAACCCTCGCACGCCCAAGTGATGGCCCGCGCGATGCGACAACCGACCTGGTCGTGGCGCCGACGCGGCGGGAGCGTAGGACTCGCTCCTGGCTCGGCCCACGGCCGGACCTCGCGGTCCTGGTGCCGTGCGGGCCGTTGCTGACCGGGGCACTCGTCGCGGCCGGCGTGCCGCATGAGACCGGTTTCCTCATACTGGCTTGCTGGTCGCTGGCCCAGTGCCTCTTGGTGGTGCTTCTGGAGGTGCACCTGGAGGGCGCCGCACGACGGCGCCCCGACGGGGACGGCCTGGCCACGCGAGCATCGGCTGACGGCTCGGCCGAGATCGAGTCGCATCGAGAGAAGGATTGCCTCCACGAGCTTCGCACCACGATGGCGGGGATCGGCATCACGCATCGTCTGCTTCGCGATTGCCGTGACCGCCTGTCGCTGGCCGAGAGCGCGCGACTGGAGGACCTGTACGACCGGGAGATCTCCCGGCTCGAGCGGTTACTGCAGGAGGACGTCCACTCCATCCAGGCGAGCGTCGACGTGCAAACGGCGGTCGGCCCTGTGGTCGAGAGCCTGCGGCTGCGGGGACAGCTGATCAGGTGGGAGGGGACACGGGCGGTCGCAGTCGGCCGTGGCGACGACGTTGCGGAGATTGTGCACATCCTTCTTCACAATGCCATGCGGCATGCGCCCGGATGTGAGGTCTCCATGCAGGTCGAGACCACGTCGACCGAGGTGCTGCTACGGGTGTCCGACACCGGACCAGGAGTGCCGACCGCCTTGGTGCCCCACCTCTTCGAGCGCGGCTCTCGGCGAGCGGACTCTCCTGGTGAGGGCATCGGCCTGCCGATCGCGCGCCATCTGGCGCGCGAGATGGGCGGGGACCTCCGCTTCGACGCTTCCGCTCATGCAGGAGCGGCATTTGTGGTGACGCTCCGTGCCGCTAACGAGGCCGCGCCGTGTCTGACTCACCCAGACTGACCAGCGTCGCGATCGTTGAGGACCATGTCCTCTTCGCAGAGGCGCTCGAGGTGACCCTGACCCTCGAGGGTCATCGCGTGCACCGCCTGCCGGTCCAGGATCATGCCACATCGGGCCAGATGCTCAAGGCCCTGCTACGGATGCGGCCCGACATCGTGCTGCTGGACCTGGACCTCGGCGCTTCCGGCGACGGCACACGGCTGGTCCGTCCGCTGACCGAGTCGGGCATCTCAGCCGTGGTCCTCACGGGAAGCATCGACCGCGCACGCTGGGGCGAATGCTTGTGCGACGGCGCTCGGGCGGTCGCCTGCAAGTCGGCGCCACTCGCTGAGATTCTCAACACGATTCGCCTCGTCGCAGGCAAACGACAGGTCCACACCCCGGAGGAACGCCAACAACTCATTGCCCATTACTACGCCCAACGGGAGACGGTCAAGACCCTACGGAAGCGGTTGGATCTGCTCACGGCGCGGGAAAGCGAGGTGTTGGCCCAACTGATGGACGGGCGGCCCGTGCGCGCAATCGCGCACGTCTCGTTCGTATCGGAGGCGACCGTCCGCACGCAGGTGAAGTCGATCCTAGCCAAACTCGAGTTGACGTCTCAGCTGGCTGCTGTCGGTGCGGCACACAGCGTGGGCTGGCATCCGCGGGTGCAGCGGAGCCGCTGAGCCAGGGTTCCGGCGCCTACGGCAGCTACCACAACCGAACAATTTGGGGGGGGACATGCGGCAATCGACACATTAAACTTTTGTTCGGGAGGGGGACGCTTGTTCATCCCATGTACTGGGTCGGGGGGCCACATGCATGAACAGCAGAACATTCGCATACGCTTGTTCGGCACGCTCGACGCGCTGCGGTCGGACGGCACTGTGGTGGAGCAATGTGAGTGGAAGACGGGTAAGACTCGCGATCTGCTGCGTCTGCTTGCCCTAGCCGACGGCCATCCGGTGCGGGTGGCCGCTTTGATCGCCAAGCTGTGGCCCGACGCGAGTCCGTCTCGGGCGCGCAACAGCCTGGGCACAGCAGCGAGCCAGATCCGAGGCACATTTCGAGAGTCATGCGTGACGCGTCAGGCCGACGCGCTGGTGCTGCAAGGCGCTTGGGTGGACGTGAACGCCTTCAAATCGCTGGTCGGTCAGGCCAGGTTCTCGGCTCGCGCGTCGGCCCCGACGGACGTCCTCACGAACGCGCGTGCGGCCCTGTCGCTCTACCGAGGCGACTTCCATGCCCACGATGACGAAAGCGCATGGGCGAGAGGTGAACGCCACCTGCTCAGGCGGTTGCGCGTGGAGACCCTGTGCGACGCGTCCGTGGCCGCCAACGACGTGGGGCTGCCGCGTGAGGCTCTGGATCTCGCGTCGACCGCCGTGGCCCTCGACCCAGCGGTCGAAGCCGCCCACCGGTCGGTGATGCGTGCGCATGCGCAGCTGGGTGAGGTCGGCATGGCCCTTCGCGCGTACGAGGCGTGCCGCTCGCACCTCGCACACGAGCTGGGGGCAGACCCGTCCCCCCAGACGCAAGAGCTTCACCTGCGGATCCTGCGGGGGCCCGGTGATCTCCAGGCGTCCGGTGCCTTGAGTCGGCTGCGCGACCCCGGGTAGCCGGGCCGCTCAGGTCCGCCGCTCGAGAGAGCCGTCGACTCGAAGTCGGCCTCGTCAGGCGGTGGGGTCGGCGACCCGGCCCACGAAGAGCGGGGTGCCGTGGGTCGTGTCGTGGACGACGAAGAGGAAGGGCCGGTCGCAGACGATCTTTTGTTCGATGAGCATGCCGCTGGTCTCGCGCATGACCACGGCGGTCGCCGCGGCGGCCTCGGTGCCGCTCTCGTCCACGGCCACGAAGGCCTGGTGCAGCACGTCGTCGATGCAGAGCGGGTCGCTCGGAGACATCGGCGAGAAGTCGGCGCCGTCCCCGAAGGCGGCCGGCATCCCCAAGTCGATCAGCGGTTGCTTGAGCCCGGACGGCGTGCGGAACGTGAAGCGCGGCAGCGCCACGCTCACACCGGTCGCGCCGGGTGCGGTCAGCGCGCCGGCGAGCAGGGCGCTCAGCGCGTCGGCCTCGTGCCCGGGGTCCGGGAGTGCCACCGTCATGGCGAGCCCGTCACCGGCGTAGCGGAGCCGCGCGGCCCGGTAGTGCGGACCGGTGAGATAGGCGGCGCCGTCGGGCGCGGCCGCCATCATCTGGACCGGCACCCGCGACCCGTCGGCGCGGGTGAAGTGCTGCTGTCTCGTGGCCGACTTCTCGAACGGGTCGGCCCACGGCGCCTTCAGGTACAGCGCGTTGACGAGCACCAACCGGGTCTGACCGTCGACACTCCCCTCGGGCAGGATCGTCGGGATCTTGTCGTGGGTCTGCTGCGCGGTCCACTCGTTGACCAGCCGGCGAGCTGCCTCGGCGGCGTGGCGGAAGTCCACGGTGCGCATCCCGGCGCCGTACTCCTTGGCGAGGATCGTCAGGAACGCCTTGCCCCAGGTGGTCCCGCCGTCGCCGAACAGCTGGTTGGCGGTCGCCAGCGCCACCTCGTCGGCGGACCCGTCGATCCTCTTGACCGGGCCGGCCAGAGCCAGGATCTGCTGGGTCAGAGCGTTGATCCCGGTGTTGTACGACGCCAAGGACCGGACGTGGAGCACGTCGAGCATCTGTGCCTGGGTGGGGCCGGCGGCCCCGTTGGAGGTCATCGCCAGCGCCACTGCGATGGAGTACGGCGACAGCGCGAGGTTGTCCGCCGGTGATCCGAGGTGGCCCCACAGGTCGCAGGCGAACGCGCCCATCGCCGAGACGACGTCCGGGA
>JAWWPM010000571.1:0-16958 GCA_033854915.1 Nocardioidaceae bacterium | reverse complement strand
TTGCTGATCCCGAAGATCGAGGCCCATGGCATGAAAGCGGCGACAGCGATGACGAGGATCGCGATCGCCGACACGCGTTGAGGCGTCGTCAGGCTCTCGAGACCGCTCTCCCCAAGTACCTGGGCTGCCGCACCGCCCCTGGTCTGCGGAGGTGCGGGGGCATCCGCCATCGGGGACGTCTGCTCAGTCCACTGAGATCCGTCCCAGTGCCTGTTCTGTTGGGGGACGCTCGAGTCCGGATACCAACCTGCTGGAGGCGTGCTGCTCATCTGTTCTCCCATCCCTGTGGCTACGGTCGGGACAGAGTAAGGGGCACGATGTCTCCCTCGACGAGAGGACACTCCCGGTCGCGAGGGGAGCAGGCTACTTGGTGAAGGCCTTCATGACCCAGATGGGACGGTAGTCGACCGGGATGGACTGCCACGCTTGGTAATAGGCCCCGGAACCATCGCTGCGCAGGACCCTCTGGCCGTACACGGATGCAGGAACAGTCGAGCTTCCAGCCGGATTCCAGAGAATCGAGATGTTGCTCCCGATGCTCACTCGGCACAGGGACGTGGGGGTCGCCTGGCCCCCCATGAACGTGCCGTTCATCCAGCTCTTGACCTGGTTGAAGGCAAGTCCCGCCGGAGTCACCACGCTGTGGTCGACCGGGTCTGTCCAGTAGGTGTTCCCCAGGGGCTTCCCGTCCACGTATCCCCAGTCGTAGCGATACCAGTGCATGCGTTCGAACCCCGCGATGGCACCCACGAGATAGGTGCGCATGGTGAAGGCGACCTGGGCAGCATCCGGCAACAAGGCCGGTCCGCCGCTCTTCCCGACGTCGTAGTTGATCTCCGAGGCATGGGCGACCTGCTTGCCGACCGGCACACCGGCGGTGCGCATGATGCCCTTCATGGTCGCGAGCAGGCCGAGCATCGCCTCCGGGCCGCTCCCCACGGGCGGGTACATGCTGAACCCGACGCGGTCGAACCAGTTCCAGGGGTGCACACCCGAGACCGTCGACGTGAGGTAGTCACGGAACCAGTTCTGCTGATAGGTCAGGCGCGTCGGGAACGACGGGGCGATCACCGTCGCGTTGGGGGCAACGGCCTTGACGGCGAGGTAGACCGTCTGCGTCATGGCTACCAGCTGCGCGGGGGTCCCCTTGAAGAACTGCGGGTCGCTCGGCTCGTTCCAGACCTGGTAGCAGCCGACCTTTCCCGGATGACTGGTCTCCATCTCGGTGACCAACCGCCGGACAAAGGTGTCGAGCCGATCGAGAGGGGGAGGATCAGCGTGCGAGGGACCGGGCTGGGTGCCGTAGAACAGCGGGGTGTGGCCGAGCACGTAAGTGACCTGCGGAGCCCCGGGGGCATCGATGCCGAACTGCGAGAGCAGCTGGTGGAGCCTCATGAAGTCGTACTGCCCCGGGCTCACCTCGATGTCCGCCCACGTCACTCCGACATCCCAGAGCCGAACGGAACCGGGGGCGAGCCGCGACCAGGACAGGCCCGTCGCGTCATGGAGCCCGAAGAAGCTGGGGTCGACCGGTGATCCGGCCGTGACCGGAGCCCCCAGGGCCGGCCACATGCTGGGCACCGCGGCCACTGCGGCCGCACCGAGACCACCCAGCAACAGTCCTCGCCGCGTGCTCTTCACGGTGCACCTCTCCGCTGATGTCCACGGCCGGACCTCACCTTCGCTCCGGGTGAGGTCCGTGAGTAGCAGAGCACCGATCGACCCGCCTGGCAATGTCGTGCCCCATCGCTGGAGCTGCTCAGCGCCACCGGTCGCCGGGGGCGAGCACGTAGGTGCGCCAGACGTGGCGCCACGGGATGACCGCAAGGATCACGACGACCAGGGAGCAGTTGACCACCGTGTCGGTCGTGGCCGCGTTCAGGCCGCCGTCGGCCGCCTTCGGAAGAGCGACCAGGCCGAGCCAGAGAAGCTTCCAGGCGGACTCGAACAGCAGCACCGGCAGCAGCTTGAGGGGGTAGCGCAGCCCGAGGAACGCCAGCAGGGACATGGCCACCAGGATGCTGAGGGTCACGCCCTCGTAGAGCGGCTGGTTGTGGGCGTCCGGCAGCAGCGGCCACTTCTTGAGGGCGAGCCCGACGCCCATCAGCAGGTAGCCGCCGCGCATCAGGTGCAGCCGCGTCAGGGACAGGGTGGGCACAGCCGCGTGCGGTGTGACCGTCAGGGTGGTCACGGGGTGCTCGCGAGGCGGGTGAGGAGCCGGCCGCGGAACCGGTGGAGCTGCGGCATCACGCCGTAGATGACGATCGGTACGGCGAGGGTGGCCAGCACGAAGGTGCGGACGACCGGGGACAGGGTGACCAGCCAGTCACCGAGCGCCAGGTTGAGCACCGTCAGCGTCGGGAAGACCGCCAGCCAGATCATCACGGCGAGCTGGTGCTTGGTCGGTGGGGCGGGAGAGTGGTTCATGAAGACTCCTGGTGGTTGGGGTGATCGGTGGGTAGGTGGGACGGGCCGTGCCCGAAGTCGCCGACGGCGTGGGTGACGTCCTCGTCGACCAGGTCGGCGTTGAGGGCGATAGCGGCCGCGGATCCGGCGCCGGCGGCCGTGATCACCTGGGAACGCGGGTCGACGACGTTCCCGGCGGCCCAGGCTCCGGGCACGCTGGTGCGGCCGGTCAGATCGACGCTCACCCAGCCGTCCGCGTCGGTCTGGCAGCCGAGACCGAGCAGCAGGTCGTGGTGGGGGACGAAGCGGGGCGGCACGAACAACGCGTCCAGGGAGATCACCCGGCCGTCGCTCAGCGAGACACCCTGCAGGTGGTCGTCCTGGACCACCAGCCGGTCGACTCCGCCCTCGACGATGCCGATGGCGCGGGCGAGCAGCTGGGTCCGCTCGACTTCGGTGAGCGTGTCCGGCGGCGTGAAGTAGACCAGATCGCGGGTCCACTGCCGGACGATCTGGGCGTAGCGAACGGCGGCAGGCGTGCCTCCGAGGACACCGAGGCGCTGGTCGCGCACCTCGTGGCCGTGGCAGTAGGGGCAGTGCAGGACGTCGCGGGCCCAGCGTTCGCGGAGCCCCGGGATGTCCGGCAGCTCGTCGCGCAGCCCGGTCGTTACCAGGAGCCGGCGGGTGGCGATCTGCCGACCATCGGCCAGCGCCACCTGAAACCCGGCACCGTCGACCGCGGCGTCCGCGACGGTGGCGTCGATGATCGTGCCGCCGTAGCCCTCGACCTCCTGCCTGCCGGCCGCCAGCAGCTCGCTGGGCGGGGCCCCGTCGCGCGAGAGGTAGCCGTGCATGTGGGCGGCCGGGGCGTTGCGCGGCTCGCCGGCATCGACCACGAGCACGCTGCGGCGGGCGCGGGACAGGACCAGTGCCGCGGAGAGCCCAGCGGCCCCGCCGCCGATCACCACTACGTCGTACGAACTCATGCCCCCAGGCTGCTGGCACGGCAGCGGTTCGCCTAGGCACGTTGCTGTTTGTGGGAATCCGGAGTCAGATGTGGCCCGTGGACACCACTTCGCCGGCCATCGCGACCGCGCTCGACCAGGTCGGGCCGCGGCTCCGGCAGCTCCGCACCCGACGCGGGCTGACCCTGACCGGCGTGGCCGGCTCGACCGGCATCTCCAAGAGCACGCTGTCGCGGCTCGAGACCGGCGGTCGCCGGCCGACCCTCGAGCTCCTCCTCGCGCTGTCTCACGCGTACGGCGTGCCGCTCGACGCGCTGGTCGCGGCGCCCGAGGAGGGCGACCCCCGGGTCCGGCTCAGACCCGACACCGTGAAGGGCCGGACGGTCATCCCGCTCACCCGGCAGCCGGACGGCATGCAGGCCTGGAAGATCGTCATCCCGACCACCAAGGACACCCCGGAGCCCCGAGCCCACGACGGCTACGAGTGGATCTACGTCCTGTCCGGCCGGATGCGCCTCGTGCTCGGCGACCGGGACTGGGTGCTCGGGCCCGGCGAGGTCGCCACCTTCGACGCGCAGGTCCCGCACTGGTTCGGCAGCACCGGCGCGGAGCCGTCGGAGATCCTCAGCATCTTCGGCCGGCCAGGCGAACGGACGAGCGTGCCCGACACGCACCCGCGCGGGTAGCCCGCCCGTCGTACGGCGCTGGGTCAGCCGAGCTCGCCGACGAGGTCGGCGAAGGCGGTGAGGTAGGCGTCGACGTCGGCATCGGTCGCGGCGACCGAGCAGGTCGGCCCGGCGCCCACGATGGCATCCCAGACGCCGCGGTTGGCGAGGTAGACGCGCATCAGCCGGCGCAGCGGCACGTCGAGGCCGGCCAGTGCCTCGGTGGCGGTGCGCGGCATGGCCGGGCTGAAGGACACCCCGCTGCGCGGCCAGAACCGGTGCGTCGTCCACTCCCGCCCCGAGGTCGCCACGACCTGCGCGAGCCCGTCGGCGAGCCGGGTGCCGAGCCGCTGGCTGTGCGCGTAGGCGTCGTCGGTGAGCACCTGGCCCATCGTCGCCCGCGCTGCGGCCATGGAGACCGGGTTGCCGAACAGCGTGCCGCCGACCGCGACCTGCGGCTTGTCGTCGTCGCGACCGCCGGGCCGCTGCAGCACGGCCGCGACCTCCTCGGTCATCCCGTAGGCGCCCAGCGGGATGCCGGCCGCGATCGACTTGCCGACCGTCACGACGTCGGGCTCCAGCCCCCACCGCCGGGTGAGCCCGCCGGGACCGACGACCTGGGTGTGCGTCTCGTCGATGGCCAGCAGGGTCCCGGTCGCCCGGGTCAGCTCACGCAGGCCGGCGTGGAAACCGTCGTCCGGCCACAGGAGCCCGACGTTGTTGGTGAGCGCCGGCTCGGTGATCACCACCGCCACCTCGCGCGACGCCAGCGCCCGCTCGAGGACGTCGAGGTCGTTGAAGGGTACGACGAGGGTGCGGCTCGTGACGTCGTGCGGCAGGCCGGACTCCTCGGGCACCAGACGGCCGTCCTCGAGCTCGACGAGCACGTCGTCGAAGTGGCCGTGGTACTTGCCGTCGAAGAACAGCACCTTCTCGCGTCCGGTCGAGGAGCGCGCGATCCGGATCACCTCGGTGTTGGCGCTCGTCGCCGCCAGCGTGAACTGCCACAGCGGAAGGCCGTACCGCCGCGCCAGCTCGCCCGCGACCCAGATCGAGTCCTCCGTCGGCAGCAGGTACTGCGCACCGAGGCCCACCTGCCGGCTCACCGCCTCGACCACGGGCGCAGGACCGTAGCCGGTGAACATCGACATGTCGGCGATGTTGAAGTCGGCGTACTCGTGCCCGTCGACGTCACGCAGGTGCGAGCCCGCGGCCGACTCGATGAACAGCGGCGGATGGTCGTACGACGTACGCAGCCAGCTCATCGGTACGCCGTTCGGCATCACCGCCTGCCCGGCCGCCCACAGCTCCTGGCTGCGCGGGCGCATCGCCACGAAGGCGGCGTCCTCGCGCTCCTTGAGCGCGGCCACCCGGGCCGGGTCAACTCCCGATCCACTCACGCCCGGCAGCGTAGGGCACCGGCCGGGAGCCCGTCAGGGCTGCGGCAGGACGTCGCGCCAGGAGTGCTCGGGCGCGAAGCCGAGCAGCTCGCGGGCCTTGTCGATGGCGTAGAACGTCTCGTCGGTGCCCAGCTCACGACGCACCTCCACCCCGTCGTAGAAGCGCTCCCGGAGCTCCGTCGTCGTGGCCGCCACCGACAGGTCGGCGTTGGCGACGTTGAAGACCTGGTAGCCCAGCCCGTCGGTCTCCAGGCAGCGCTGCACCAGCTGGCCCAGGTCGCGGACGTCGATGTAGGCGAAGACGTTGCGGCGCCGCAGCGACGGGTCGGCCAGGAAGGCTGGGAACAGCTCGGCGTACTCGTGCGGCTCGATGACGTTGTTGATCCGCAGGCCGTAGACGTCCGCCCCGGTGCGGGCCTGGAACGACCGCGCCGTCGTCTCGCCGGCGACCTTCGACATCGCGTAGGCGTCCTCCGGGACCGTCGGATGGTCCTCGTCGACCGGCAGGTAGAGCGGGCGCCGCTCACCCTGCGCGAAGCAGATGCCGTAGGTCGTCTCCGAGGAGGCGAACACGATCTTGCGCACCCCCAGGCGGGTCGCGGCCTCGAGCACGTTGTAGGTGCTCAGCACGTTGGTCGCGTACGTCGTGGCGTCCGGCCGGAGGAGGATCCGCGGCACCGCCGCGAAGTGCACGACCGCGTCGTACGACGGCTGCTCGGGCAGGTCGAGCTCGTCGAAGGTCGCCAGGCCGGCCAGAGCCGAGTACGTCTCGCCCGCGTCGGTCAGGTCCACCCGCAGGTCGGCCACGGCCGGATGCTGCAGCGCGACGAGGTCGGCGTTGGTGACCTGGTGGCCCTGCTCGGCCAGGTACGACGCGACGTGGCGGCCGGCCTTGCCACTGCCGCCGGTGAAGAAGATGCGCATGACCCTCCCGTACCCCCGGAGCTCAGCCGGAGTCCCGGCCGGGCCGGGCGAGCTGCCAGACACCCGGCGTGGTCCTGGTCATCAGCCCCTCGTCGATCAGGGCCACCCGCGCGCGCCGCGCGGCGTAACGCCAGCGCAGCTCGCCCTCGGGCGTCGTCTCGGTGTCCGCAGGCAGGAGCCGGTCCTCGGCCAGGATCTCCAGCTCCAGGAAGAGCTCGTCGTTCTCCAGCTCGCCACCGGCCTGCTCCAGCACGGTGAGGATGAGCGGCTTGAGCGCCTCGGGGGGCGTCCAGCGACGCGTCACCTGCCGCTCCGGTGTGGCCGGCCGCTTCCGGGGCTTGGGTGGTGCCTTGACGACCGGCGTCGGCGTCGGCGGCGGTGGCTGGCCGTGTGGGCACTGGGACCTCGGCAGGTCGCACAGCTCGCAGTAGTCGTCCGATGCGTTCATCGCCACCCAACCTAACCGGCCCGCGGCGTGCCGGTGCTAGGGGCGGGGGCCCAGCTCGTCCAGGTAGTGGCTCAGCCGCTCGGCCGACCACTGCTCCTCGAGCTCGGCGACCACCCGGTCACACACCTCCGCGGTGCCGCCCGGGGCGGCTGTCCACTCGCCCCTCGACCACCCCGCCAGGTAGTCGTCGCCGCTGGTCTCGCCCAGTCGCATCGCGGCCTCGTCGATCGCCTCCTGGAACCTCGCGGCCAGCTGGCTCTTCGTCACGTCGTCTCCGTCGCGGGCCACCACGAGTGATGGCAGGTCGCGCCAGAAGGTCACCTGGTACTCGGTCACCCAGCGGAGGCTAGTCGGTCGGGACTTCCAGGGGGATCCCGAGGCCGATCCGGCGGTAGCATGAGTTGGCTCGGGCGGCCCGGTCGCGCGGGCCACAGTCGCCTCGGGGCATGGGCGTGAGTGGGGACTCCATGGCTGAGACCATCGTAGGTTTCGAGTCGCAGATCGTGATCCGGCGATCGGTCGCCGACACCTTCGAACGACTGGCAAACGTGTCGGAGTACGGCGGCTGGATGCACCGCAACGGGCTGTTCCGACGATGTCGCCTCACCTCGGATGCCCCGGTCCGAGCCGGTACGACGTACGTCGACGCGACCTGGATGGGCACCTTCGAGGGCGAGGTGACCGAGTTCGAGCCGTCGACGCGTCTGGCGTTCCGGGAGACCCTGCGCCTGTTCGGCATCACGCTGATGCAGGCCCGGCCCGCGTACTTGCTCGAGGGCGACGAGACCTCCACGACCGTGCACCACGTCGCGGCCGGGAGCCTGTACGGCGTGATGAGGCTGATGAAGCCGGTCGCGGCCTGGATGGCGAAGGGGGAGCGGGCCCGGACCCTGAGGTCGTTGCAGCGCTCGCTCGAGTCCGGGTAGCCGACCGGTTGTAGCGTCTGCCGGAGTCGATCCCGCGAGGTGCCCCGATGAACGAACGCCCGCCCTTCCCGCCGTTCACGGCCGAGACCGCCGCCCAGAAGGCGCGTGCGGCCGAGGACGCCTGGAACTCCTGCGACCCCGAGCGGGTCTCGCTGGCCTACACGCCGGACAGTCGCTGGCGCAACCGCGACACGTTCGTGCACGGCCGGGACGAGATCGTGGCCTTCCTGCAGCAGAAGTGGGCCCGCGAGCTGGACTACCGGTTGATCAAGGAGGTCTGGACCTTCGGCGGCAACCGGATCGCGGTGCGGTTCGTCTACGAGTCGCACGACGCCGAGGGGCGCTGGTTCCGGTCGTGCGGCAACGAGAACTGGGAGTTCGACGAGCACGGCCTGATGCGCCAGCGGCACGCCAGCATCAACGACCTCGCCATCGACGACGCCGACCGGCTCTTCCACTGGGACCGCTCGGGGCCTCGGCCCCCCGACCATCCGGGCCTGACCGAGCTCGGCCTCTAGGCCCCCCGCCGAGCCGACACCGCCTCGCGGAGCAGCGCAGCCACGCCGACGATCTCCTCGGGCGTGGTCTGCCAGCTGGTGACCAGCCGCACGCTGGTCGGGCTCATCCGGTAGCAGAGCAGGCCGGCGTCCATCGCCGCGTCGATCGCCCGCTCCGGGAGCTCGACGAAGGCGAGGTTGACGTCGACGCGCTCCTGCAGCCGCACGCCGTACGACGCCAGCGGCTGCAGCTCGGCGACCAGCTCGACCATCCGGCTGTTGGCGTGGGCGGCCAGGCGCAGCCACAGCCCGTCGGTGAGGTAGGCCGCGACCTGGGCGGACTGGAAGCGCATCTTGCTGGTGACGTGCCCGGAGCGCTTGGTGCGGTAGACCAGCTCCTCGGCGATCCGGTCGTCGAAGACCACGATCGCCTCGGCGCTCAGGGCGCCGTTCTTGGTCGCGCCCAGCGAGAGGACGTCGACCCCGGCCCGCCAGGTCAGGTCCGCCGGCGCGCACCCCAGAGCGGCCACTGCGTTGGCGATCCGGGCGCCGTCGACGTGGGTGCGCAGGCCGAACTCCCGGGCGATCGCGGTGAGCTCGGCGACCTGCTCCGGTCGGTACGCCGTGCCGAGGTCGCTGGGCAGGGTCAGGGACAGCACGCTCGGCTGGCTCTCGTGGGGGTCGCCCCACCTGACCGATTCGAGCGCCGCCCGCAGACGCTCCGGCTCGATCAGCGCATGGGCGCCGTCGACGCCCTGCATCACCGCACCGCCGCCGAACAGCGACGTCGCGCCCCCCTCGGCGGTGATGATGTGGGCCGAGCGATGGCACAGCACGGCGCCCCACGGTGGCGTGGCGGCCGAGAGCGCGAGCGCGTTCGCGGCGGTCCCGCTGGTGACCGGGAAGACCCGCGCCGTCCGGTGCTCGAACACGGTCCGCACCACGTCCTGGAGGTGGGCGGTGAGGTCGTCGCCGCCATAGGCCAGGGCCGAGCCGGTGTTGGCCGCCTGCACGGCCGCGAGGATCTCCGGTGCGACCCCCGCGGTGTTGTCGCTGCGTAGCTCGATCATGCCCCCACTGTGCCGGTCCCGACGGTTTCACGGACGGACGGTCGATCAGTCGGACGGCCGATCAGTCGGCCGGCCGTCCGTCGGCCAACCACCCGGCCAGCCCGGCGAGGCCGGTGGCGTAGCGGCCCAGGTCGGTGACCTCGGGGTGGTCGGTGATGACCGTGAGCAGCTCGGCCACCGCCGCGTCGGGACGGCCGGAGTCGTTGTGGGTGAGTGCCAGGAAGACCCGCACCGCGTCCGACTGCGGGTACTCCCGCCGGGCCCGGAGCAGGACCTCGCGCGACTCGTCGTACCGCTCGAGCCAGCGCAGCGTGCTGGCGTACTGGCACAGGCAGCGTCGCAGCGTGTCACCCTCCAGCCCGAGCCGGAGGGCCTCCTCGTATGTGGCGCACGCGTCCGCCTCGCGGCCCGCGCTGTCATAGGCGCCGGCCACCTCGTAGGTGAGCACCGGGTGGCCCGGGTGCTCGGCCAACAGGTCCTCGAAGTAGCGGATCGTCGGCCCCATGTCGTCGCGGTCGCGCTCGGCGTAGCCACGCGCCACCGCATCCTCGAGCTCGGGGGTCAGGTCGGCCATCAAGGTCTCCTTCGGTGCGGACGGCTGGGCGCTCCATTGTCGACGCCCAGGCGGCTCGGGCAGGCAATCGGGTGGCCGGATCCGCTGGCGCGGGCGAGCATGGGCGAATGGGAACGAGTCGGAGGTGAGTCTGCCGCTGCAGGGCGGGCTGGCCCCGGCGGACGAGCTGGTCGGCGACGTCGTGGAGATCGCCTGCGACGAGTCGGGGTTCTCCGGCACCAACCTGCTGGATGCGGCCAGCCCGGTGATCACCCATGCCAGCGTCGACCTGTGCCCCGACGAGGCGGCCGAGATGATCGCCGCGCTGCGGTCCGGCTCCCGCTACTCGCTGCACGAGTTCAAGGCCGGCCAGCTCCTCCGTGACAGCGGCGCGGAGGAGGCCCGGACCTGGTTCCTGACGTCGCTGAGGGGTCGGGCCCACGTGCACCTGGTCGACAAGGAGTACTTCCTGGTCACCCGGGTCGTCGACCTGTTCCTGGCCGAGCCCTCCTATGCGGCCGGCACGCGCCTGACCCAGGGGCAGCGAGCGGCCGCGCTCGTGCTCCACCGGGCCGGACGCGCGGCCGGCCGCGACTGGCGCGCGTTCCTCTCGGCGTTCGTCGGCCTGGTCCGGACCAAGCGGCGACGCGTGCCGGACCTCGGCTCGGTGGAGCGGTTCTTCCTGGCCCGCGATGCGTTGACAGCAGCCGGCGTCGGCGAAGCGGCTGCCGGCGTGCTCGACGGGCTCGACCGGGAGCGGGTGGAAGCCGTCCTGAGCAGGCTCCATCGCGACGACCGCACCATCCCACCACCCCTCGAGCCGATGCTGCCCGCTCTGGCCGAGACGGTGCTGTTCTGGAGTCGTGGTCATCGGCAGGTGCTGGTGATCCATGACGAGCAGAGCGCGCTCACGGCCGACCGTTTGCGGCGTCTCCAGTCAGTGCTGCGGGACGACGCCGGGTCGTCGCCGGCCGGGGTGTCCCCGCTGGCCGGGCTGGTGGCGGTCGACTCGCGCGACGATCCGCGGGTCCAGGTCGCCGACCTGCTGGCGGGCCTGGCGCGGCGGTCCGCGGAGAGCGGTCACGACGGGCCGCTCCAGCCGTTCCTGTCCCCGACGTCACTGCGGGATGCCGGTCGATGACTCGCCTGACGTCCTCGAGGCCAGCACGGCGTCGAGGAGCCTCACCAGCGCCTCGGTCGGCGCCAGGTCGCGTGCGATCGTGCCCAGACCGATCGCCCGGTCGCGGTCCCCCAGGTCCAGCTCGGCGAGGCCACGCACGGCGTATGCGCGTGCCCGCACTGCGGGGGCGGCGTCCGACGCGATGTCCGTCAGGGCACCACGGGCGGCCTCCGGACGGTCCTGGATGACGCGCACGAGTCCGTACGCCGTGCGAGCCGGGAGCGACTCCGGGTCGGCCGTGAGAGCGAGCCCGGCGAGATCCTCGATCCGGCGCACCGTCGGCGAGCCCGGATCGCTCGTCTCGCCGGTCGGCATCGAACCGAGGTGGGCCAGGCCCAGGGACACGGCGTAGTTGCCGCTCACCGTCGCCCGGGTCTCCCGCGGCAGGTCGCGCCGTGCCGCGAACGCCGCCACGGCGTCGACGTCCTGCCAGCCGTCGTCGTAGCGCGTCCGACTACCGAGCAGCTCCGACATGGCAGCCAAGGCGACCTCGGGGCGAGGGTCCTCGACCGCCGACCTGAGCTGCTCGCGAGGCCGCCGGCCGGTGCCGGGTGCGGCGACGACCGTGCGCATGCGGTCGGGTGCGGTGACGAGGGCGACGCGGGCCTCTGCCCGGGCCGGCTGGAAGGCCCACCGCAGTGCCTTGAGCCCGTCTGTCTCGAACTCGTCGGTCGGTCGTCGAGGAAGCAGGTTCATGACCGCCGTCAACAGCCCGGCGACGGTGAACCCGACCGCGACCGCGCGGAGCCCCCAGGACGCGGAGCGGTCTGCCACGAGGGCCGCCGTCGCCGCCGCGGCCACCAGGTTCGCGGCCGGCCCCGCCAGCAGGAGGAGGATCATCCGAGCCGGAACCCAGCGTCGTACCCCGCTCAGATCGACGCGCACGTGCCCGCTCGATCCGGCAACCGTGCGACCGGAGCCGAGCATCAGGCGCCAGATCCGGAAGCCCACGATCCGCAGTCGTAGGGCCTGCGCAGCCAGCAGGTGCCCGAGCTCGTGGACGACCACGTGCAGGGCCGCTCCGCAGGGCAGGGCGACCAGCGAACCCCAGAAGAGCCAGGCGGCGGTGGCGCGGGAGGCGTTCACCGGAGCCAGCGACGCGGCCCAGACCAGGGTCACCACCAGGGCGACGACGCCGGCGAGGACGTCCGAGAGCCTGATCCGGTGCCCGGCGGGCCCGCTGCTCGTGCCGCGCTCGACCCCGGGTCTGGTACGGCGCACCTCGTCCTCCCCGGTGGTTGGCTACCGAACGGCGCCCATCATGCCCGTCCCGGGCTCGGTTAGCGTCGGGTCATGCCCCTCTCTCCGGACGAGTTCTACGCCCATGCGGTCGCCGCGGCCGATGACGAGCAGCGGCTGCCGCTGTCGCGGATGACCGGCTGGGACGTCAGCCCCTTCGAGGCCGAGGACCTCCGGGTCTCCCGGCTCCGCCCGCCGGTGGTCCCCGAGCCGCCGCGGCACGGCGAGGACGCGGCCGACTGCGGGTCCTGCGGGCGACGCGACGAGGGCCTCTGGCTGGACGACCACTGGCGCCTGACCCTGACGTCGGGGGTGGGGGTGCCACTCGTGCTGATGCTGCACCCGCGGGACCACCACGACCTCGAAGACCTCCCCGACGACCTCGCCGCGGAGCTCGGCGTGCTCAGCACCCATCTGGCCCGGCACGTCCGGGCCCTGCCGCACATCAGCCGCTGCCACGTCTACCGGATCGGTGACGGCGGCGCCCACCTGCACGTGTGGTTCTTCGCGCGTCCCGAGGGTCAGTCGCAGCTCTTCGGCTCGTGGCTGGTCGTCTGGGACGACCTGCTGCCCGAGTACCCCTCCGCGATCGCCGAGACCGACGCCGCGGTCGTCGCGGACGCGCTGGTGGCGTCGTACGGCGGTCGGCGCGGCTGAACCGGAAGGCAACCGGCCGGAACTCGATCTAACCTGTGCGCATGGCTGCCGAGACCACGACCGACGCCCTGACCATCCGGCCCCTGACCACCGAGACCTGGCCCGCCTTCTCCGAGCTGGTGGCGCGGCACAACGGCGTGTTCGGGGGCTGTTGGTGCACGTGGTTCCACACGCTGGAGAAGGACAAGGAACGCACCTACGAGAGCAACCGTGACCTCAAGTGCGGCCTGGTCGAGTCGGGGCGGGCCCACGCTGCGCTGGTCTTCGACGGCGTCGAGGCCGTGGGCTGGGCGGAGTACGGGCCTCCGGAGGAGCTGCCGAACCTCCATCACCGCAAGGAGTACGAGGAGACGCAGGCCGCACCGCCGGACTTCCGGATCACCTGCATCTTCGTGGACCGGCGCTACCGGCGGCGCGGGGTCGCCGCCCTGGCCCTGCACGGCGCGATCGACCTGATCGCCGAGGCCGGTGGGGGAGTGGTCGAGGGCTATCCGCACGACATGTCGAAGCAGCCGGAGGGCAAGAAGATGTCGGCGTCGTTCCTCTACAACGGCACCCGCCGGATGTACGAGGAGGCGGGCTTCACCTTCGACCGGTCCAAGGGACTGAAGAACTGCGTGATGACCCGGACGGTCACCCCCGCCTGACCTTACGATCGGCCGGTGACGGTTTCGGATCCCGCCCCGACGTACACGTACGTCGCCGACGCGGGCCTCGCGGACCGGCTGCGCCGTGAGGCGACCGCCAGACTGCGGCGTCCGCTGCCACTGGGAATCCTCCTGGTCTTCGGCCTGGTCCTGGGCATCCTCGCCTCGCTGATCACCAACGCTGCGTCGCTCCCGACCTACCGCGGCAAGGTGGTGCTGATCGGGGTGGTGTGGGGCCTGGTCTGGGTGGCGGCCGTGGTGGTGCTGACCGCGGTCCTCGTCGTGCCGGTCTCCGGGGTGGTCATCCGGCGCCGGGTCGCCCGTGACTACCCCCAGGGATCGCGGACCGAGGTCGAGCTCGGGGACGAGGCACTGGTCCTGGTGCGGCCGACCGGCACCCGCACGTTGCCGTACCGCAAGATCGCCCGGGTCCGGCCGATCGGTCCCTGGCTGACCATCGCAGTCCGCGGCCGGCTGATCGCGGAGCTGCTGCCGAAGGGTCTGCTGCCCGATGCGGCTCTCGAGCTCATCCGCGCCCGAGCCCGCGGTGCGGCGCCGGCGGCAGTCCCCTGGGACGGGGTGCCGACCCGCCAGATGGTCGTGCCGGCCGGTTGGGCGACCCACCTGGCCGCGGTCCACACCCGAGCGTCCGTGACCAGCAGGCGGTTCCTGGTCCGGACCGGCCTCGCGGCGGTGGTGTCCGTGGTGTTGGCGCTGGTGCTGGGTCCGGCATGGCTGGCCGCGGCCCCCGTGCTCGCACTGGTGAGCGTGGCCACCACCTTCGTGCAGACGCGCAACTCTCTTTCCGCCGTCCTGCCGAGCGGCTCGGTCGCCTCCACCGAGGTCCTGGCGGACCGATTCGTCTCGCGCAACGCCGGGGGCACCCGCGAGATCCCCTTCGACCAGGTGCGGTCCGTCGAGGTGCACGGTGACGTGGTGTTCCTGATGCTGGCGTCGACCCGGGGCAGGATGCTGATCGCCCGCGCCCTGATCCCCGACGACCTGCTCGACCGGCTACGTCGCTAGCGCCGGCATCCCTCGCTCGTCGCGCTCGACCTCCGGCCACGGCGTACGTCGTGCCCAGACCATGCCTGCCTCGACGTCGGCGCCGATCTCGGGCGCGGTAGCCCGGATCTCCTCGAGGTCGTGACTCATCGTGCCGACGTCCGGCACACCGGCTCGCGCCAGGAAGCCACCGAGGTCGAGCAGGAACGCCGACAGCCAGCCGACCGGGTCGGCCGGCATGTCGACGTCGAAGGTGCGGCTGCCCGGCTCGCCGCCGTGCATCTCGGGGTGCCAGTGCATCCGGTCCGCAGCGCCGGGCGCTGACTCGAGGAAGTCGATGCGACAGACCGCCGGCTCCAGGATCGTGGTCGGCGACGCGTAGATGGAGCCCTCAGCGCCGGAGGTCGCCGGCCGCACCTCGATCCGCACACCGCGCTCCCGCGGGTCGGCGGTGTCGGCGACCGCAGGATCGAGGAAGTCGATCCGGGCCACCGAGATCGCCAGCCGACCGAAGACCCACACGCGTTCCATGTCAGGAGCGTGACACGCAGGGTGTACGGCGATCAACGGCCCGCGGTGTGCCGGAGCAGGGCCGGGACGAGCACGTCCCACGTCGCAGGTGGCGGCACCTCGTGGCCCGTGCCGGGGAGCACGAGCAGCCTCGCGCCCGGGATCGCCGCCGCGAGAGCCTGGCCGTGGGGGAGCGGGAAGAGCGGGTCGTGGTCTCCGTGGACCACCAGCGTCGGCGTCGCGATCCGGCGTACGTCGAGAAGCTCGCCGTCGTCCTCGCCGCCGACCACGAGCCAGTGGTTGCCGGCCGCCGCAGGATCGTGGCTCCGAGCGTGCACGCGCGCGGCGACGGCGCGGGTCCGCGGCTCGTCGAACGGCAGAGTGCCGGTGTAGGGCCGCTGTCCGGCCACCACCCAGTCGGCGTAGGACTCGGCGTCGGCCCAGTCCGGCTCGGGCGGCGGGTCGTCGAAGGACGCCCTCAGGGCCGGTGTCGGGCCGGGCAGGGCCCGGGTGTCGACGCCTCCGGCCGCCGTGGTGGAGATCAAGGTCAGGCTGGACACGAGGTCGGGCCGCTGCAGGGCGATCTGTTGGGCGATCCCGCCGCCCATGGACAGGCCGGCCAGGTGGACCGGCCCGACGTCGAGCGCCTCGATGAGGGCGGTGCAGTCACGGCCGAGCTGCGCACCGTCGTACGGCGGGTCGCCGGGGGTGCCGGTCGTCGACTGTCCGGTGTCGCGATGGTCGTAGCGAACGACGTGCCGGCCGCCGGCGGCGAGCCGCAGGCAGAGCTCGGCGTCCCACCAGTCCGACGAGGCGGCTGCCCCGGAGACCAGCAGGAGCGTCGGCCGCTCCCGCTCCCCGAAGGTCTCGACGTACAGCTCGACGTCACCGGCGTCCACGAGGCGCTGCGTGCTCATGGAGTCACCGTGCCAGAGCCCACCGACAGCTCCTGTCGGGCTACTCGGCTGGACCGAGCTCCTCGAACAGGGTCAGCTGCAGGTCGGCGGGCCCGTCGAGCCGGGCGTTGCGCGAGCGCCAGGGCGTCTCGGTGGGAGGTGCGATCACGGTGGCCCCGGCGCCGGCGAGGATGCCGGTCGCGCGGACGACGTCGTCCACCTCGAACGCGAGCCGGATGTGGGGACTGACGCCGCGCCCCACCTCGACGTCGTCGATCATCCGCACCTGCTCGGGGTTGGCGATCTCCAGGGTGGCCCGGCCGGCATCGAGGATGGTCACCTGCGCGCCGCCGGCTCCGGCGAAGGCGGCCTCCTCGGGCAGGCCGAGCGCGTCGCGGTAGAACGAGACGGCCTGCTCGTAGTCCTCGGCTCGTACGACGACCCGCAGCTGACGAACGGTCATGGGGGAGCCCCTCGCTTCCTGGTGTCCTCGGTCCAGTGTCGCGCTTGGGGCCCGGTGGACAGTGTCCCGATCGGGATCCGGGCTGTCGGTGGTCGTGTCTAGCGTGCAGTTCATGAGGCGGGACACGGAGATCAGCGGCGCCGGAGCAGGGCGCGCCGGGGTGGCGTCGTTCGCGGCCGATGTCGATGCCTGGTTGAGCGCCCTGTCGCAGGGCGACGTGAGCGAGTTCGACGAGGCGGCCGCACTGGAGGCGATCACCTCTTTGGAGCGGTTGAAGCGCGCCGCCTCCGGGCCCGAGCCGGCCGATGGCTGCGTCCGTTCACCTAGGCTCGGTCGTCATGACCTCCCTATCCGCTGAGGACCAGAAGCTGGTGACCCTGGCCCGGGCCACCATGGCCCGCACCCGCGCGCCCGAAGGTGCTGCAGTGCGCGACCTCGACGGTCGCACCTATGCCGCGGCGTCGGTCGACCTGCCGTCGCTGACGCTCACGGCGCTCGAGGTCTGCG
>JAWWPM010000570.1:0-2930 GCA_033854915.1 Nocardioidaceae bacterium | reverse complement strand
TGCTCGGTGACTCCGATGCCCCCGTCGACGGCGGTGCGATCTCGGCGGTCAGCCACGGCACCACGGTGGCCACCAACCAGCTGCTCGAGGGCAAGGTCGACCGGCTCGGGTTCGTCACCACCGAGGGGTACGACGCGATGCTGGAGATCGCGCGGCAGTCGGTGCCCGACGGCTACGGCAACTCCTACTTCTGGGTGAAGCCGCCCCGGATCGTGCCGCGCGACCTCGTGCGCTCGGTCGGTGGCCGGCTCGACTTCACCGGGGCCGAGGTGCGGCCGTTCGACGAGGACGGCGCGCGCGCCGTCGCCCGGTGGTTCCGCGGCCGCGGCGTCGCCACGCTGGGCGTCTGCTTCCTGCACTCGTATGCCAACCCCGCGCACGAGGAGCGGATGCGCGACGTGCTGGCACAGGAGCACCCCGAGGCGGTGGTGAGCATCAGCAGCGAGGTGCTGCGCGAGTACCGCGAGTACGAACGCGCCATGACCACCCTCGTCGACGCGGCGGTCAAGCCCCGGCTCTCGGCGTACGTCTCCAACATCAGCGCGCGTCTCGCCGGGTACGTCGGCCAGGACACGGGTGGGAGGACGGTGCCGTTCTACGTGATGAAGTCGAACGGCGGCGTGCTCAGCGCCGACGAGGTGGTCCACCAGCCGATCACCACGGTGCTGAGCGGCCCGGCAGCCGGTGCGCTCGGTGCGGCGCTCATCGCCCGGGCGGCCGGCTTCGACCGGGTGCTCACCTGCGACGGCGGCGGCACCTCCACCGACGTCTCGGTGGTCGTGGACGGCGAGCCGACGCTGACCACCGAGGGCACGGTGGGCGCCTACCCGAGCAAGATCCCGATGATCGACGTGGTCACGGTCGGTGCCGGCGGCGGCTCGATCGCCTGGCTGTCGCCGGAGGGTGCGCTCAAGGTCGGACCGCAGTCGGCCGGAGCCGACCCGGGCCCGCTCTGCTACGGCCGAGGCGGCGCCGACGTCACCATCACCGACGCGCACGTCGTGCTCGGCCGGATCCCGCCGCACCTGCTCGGTGGCGAGATCCCGCTCGACGTCGACGCAGCGCGCGTGGGCGTCGAACGGCTCGCGGCCGACCTCGACCTGACGCCCGAGGCGGCCGCGGTGGGCGTCCTGGAGATCTCCGCGTGGAACCAGGCCAACGCCCTGCGCCAGGTCACCGTCAAGCGCGGGCTCGACGTCCGGGACTTCGCGCTGACGACGTTCGGCGGCTCGGGCGCGGTGCTGCTGTGCCGGCTGATGGACGTGCTCGGCGTCCCCACCGTGCTGGTGCCGCCCGACCCGGGCAACGTCTCCGCGTTCGGGCTGCTCACCGTCGACGTCAAGAACGACTACGTGCAGACCCGCGTCTCCCTCGACGCCGCCGTCGACCCGGCCGCCCTCGTCACGTCGTACGCCGAACTGACCGGGCAGGCCCACGACGCGCTGTTGCGTGAGGGCTTCGCCGAGACCGCCCACGTGTTCGTGCGCACCGCCGACCTGCGCTACTTCGGGCAGGCCTTCGAGGTGCGGGTGCCGGTGCCCGAGGGCGACCTCGACCGGGCCGCGCTCGACGATGTCGTCGCGTCGTTCCACGCCGCGCACCGGGGGCTCTACGGCTACGACTTCGCCGACGACGCCACCCAGCAGGTCGAGTGGGTCAACCTGCGGGTCTCCGGCATCGGCCCGATCACCCGGCCCGAGCGAGGACGCCTCGCGGCTGCGCCGGGGGGAGCGACCGGAGCGAGAGGCGAAGCGAGCTTGCTCGCGAGCCCCATTCGACCGGTGTGCTTCGACGCGGCGGAGGGCTACCTCGACACCCCGATCCACCAGCGCAGCGACCTGAGCCCCGGGGCAACCGTCGCCGGTCCCGCGGTGATCGAGGAGTACGGCTCCACCGTGCCGCTGCATCCTGGGTTCAGCGCCACCGTCGACGACTTCGGCAACCTGCTGGTGCGACGCGCGGAGGCCGCGCGATGAGCCGCCGGGTGCCGACCCAGTTCCCGTTCGGGCCGCTCACCTCCGACAACGGTGCGAGCGCCGACCCGGTGCTGGTCGAGATCGTGCAGGGCTCGCTGGCCAGCGTCGAGGCCGAGGTCGAGACCGCGATCGCGCGCACGAGTCGCAGTCCGATGATCCGAGACGCGCACGACTTCCGGGCCGGCATCCACGACCGGCTGCTGCGCAAGCTGACCGGGCGTTCCTACTCCGCGTTGGTCCACCCGGTCGCCCGCGACTTCTCGATCGAGACGATGCGCGAAGGCGACGTCTTCTTCCACAACGACGTCTATCGCTCCGAGGGCGGCATCGGCCACCTGCCCGACCTCTGCGTGACCGTGCCGGTGTTCGCGAGGCGAAGCGGCGCGCACGACGGGCAGAGCGCAGAGGGCCGCGTGGTCGCCTTCGTGCAAGCTTTTGGTCACCATGACGACATCGGAGGCGCGGTGCCGGGCTCGATGCCGAGCAGTGCGACCACGGTGTTCGAGGAGGGCCTGATGGTCCCGCCGATCCGGCTGTGGGACGCCGGCGTGCCCAACCGAGCGGCGCTGGCGATCATGACCCGCAACTCCCGGATGCCCGAGTCGCTGGCCGCCGACCTCGATGCCGAGTGCTCGGCCTGCCTGATGGGCGCGCGGCGTCTCGGCGAGCTCTTCGAGCGGTACGGCGTGGACGCGGTCGAGGGCTGCTTCGACGCGATCATCGACCGCACCACCACGACGTACCGTCGCGAGATCCTGGCCAAGATCCCGGTCGGCACCTGGGTGTGGGAGGACTACGCCGAGCACGACGGCGTCGACGAGCCACGACTCCACACGCAACGGATCACGCTGACCCGCACCGCCGCCGACGACCCCGACGGCGAGCGGCTGGTCCTCGACTTCGACGGCACCGGCCCGCAGGCGAAGGGGCCGATCAACCACTGCGGCGACTACA